>CALPNL020000001.1 GCA_943324925.2 Chitinophaga pinensis
AAACACCAGAACTATGTCGGCACCTCACGACCATAAACACATCGTGGGAACCTATCATTTAGCCGAAAAAGCTCATATTGAAAAAGCAATTGCTAACGCATTAGAAACTAAAAAAGCATGGGCTAATATGGCTTGGGAACAACGTGCAGCAATATTTTTAAAAGCGGCAGAATTAATCGCAGGTCCTTACCGAGCAAAAATTAATGCCGCAACCATGATTGCGCAATCTAAAAATATTTTTCAAGCAGAAATTGATGCTTCTTGCGAATTAATCGACTTCCTTCGTTACAATGTAGAGTTCATGACTCAAATTTATAATGATCAACCCAATTCTGACTCTTCCGTTTGGAATAGATTAGAATACCGCCCATTAGAAGGATTTGTATATGCCATTACCCCTTTTAATTTTACCGCAATTGCGGCAAATTTGCCAGCAAGCGCAGCCATGATGGGAAATGTTGTGATTTGGAAACCGAGCGACAGCCAAGTATTTTCTGCGAAAATTATTATCGATGTTTTCAAAGAAGCGGGCGTACCTGATGGAGTAATTAATGTGGTTTTTGGTGATGCGGAAATGATAACTAATACTATCTTGGAGAGTCGTGATTTTGCAGGAGTTCATCTCACTGGATCAACTCATGTATTCAAAGATATTTGGGCAAAAATTGGAACCAATATTCACCATTATAAAACTTACCCTAGAATTGTAGGGGAAACAGGCGGAAAAGATTTTGTGGTAGCTCACCCAAGTGCCAATGTTAAACAAGTAGCAACTGGAATTGCACGTGGCGCATTTGAATTTCAAGGGCAAAAATGTTCTGCCGCTTCAAGAGCCTATATTCCACAAAGTTTGTGGCCAGCTGTAAAACAACAATTAATTACCGACGTAAAATCTATGAATATGGGGTCTCCAGAAGATTTTGGAAATTTCATTACTGCAGTGATTCATGAAGGTTCATTTAACAAATTAGTTAGATACATCGAGCAAGCAAAAAAAGATGCTGATGCTGAAATTATTGTTGGTGGTAAATATGATAAGTCGGTTGGTTATTTTATTGAACCCACGATTATTGTTACTACCAACCCAAAATATACTACCATGGAAACAGAATTATTTGGTCCAGTAGTAACTATATACGTTTATGAAGACACCGATTGGGAAACTACTTTAGAATTAGTAGATCAAACCTCAGAATATGCATTAACTGGAGCCGTTTTTAGTAAAGATCGATATGCCATTGAACAAGCTACTATCGCTTTACAAAACGCAGCTGGAAATTTTTATGTGAATGATAAACCAACTGGAGCAGTTGTAGGAATGCAACCTTTTGGAGGGGCTAGAGCTTCAGGAACGAATGACAAAGCAGGATCAGCGTTAAACTTATTGCGTTGGGCCTCGCCAAGAACCATTAAAGAAACTTTTATTACCCCTGAAGATTACCGATACCCATTTTTAGGAGAATAATTTAAAAAATTAGATTTAAGAATAAAAAACCCTCAAGTTTGAGGGTTTTTTTATGATTTATATTTCAAAGGCAAATGAACTACTTTCTTAGTTTCAAAAAATTCTCCTTCAAAAAATTCGGATATATTGTATTCTTTAGCATTGGGAAATCCTGCCAATTCCTCCGTTAAATCTCCACCTTTAAGATACAAAATTCCATTTTTTAGTTGGTGTTTTTGTTGCTTTTTGATTTTGTCTTTTATCCAAGAAACAAAATCAGGCATGTTGGTTACCGCACGACTTACAATAAAATCAAAATCACCTTTTACATTTTCAGCTCGAATTTGCTCTGCTTTCACATTTTTTAATTCCAAAGCATCTGCAACTGCTTTTACCACATTTATTTTTTTCAAGATTACATCAATCAAATAAAAACGAGTTTCTGGAAATAGAATTGCCAAAGGAATTCCTGGAAAACCTCCTCCAGTTCCAACGTCTAAAACGTAGGTTCCAGGTTCAAATTTTTGAATTTTGGCAATAGCCAAAGAGTGCAAAACATGTTTAACATACAATTGATCAATATCTTTTCTAGAAATGACATTAATTTTTGAATTCCAATCGTGATATAAAGCTTCCAATTGTTGGAATTGACTTATCTGAACCTCAGTTAATTCAGGAAAGTACTTGATAATAAATTCCATTTATTTTTTTTAACAAAAGTACTATTTAAAGTTAAAATATTAACTCGAAATTGATGTAATAAATTTATATAATAATTATCTTTGTTGAATATCAAAAAAATATGAGCAATACTGTCCCTACATTTGCAAAGCAAGATGGAATGAAGTTTTTTAGAACTTTAAATTCAAAAGTGAACAACTATTTCAAAGAAAATAAAATAGAAAAAACAGGAAACTGGAAATTGTATCTCAAAACAATAATTCTATTTACAATCTTTATTACCCCATATATTTTAATTATTACCTTAACCAACATGCCTTTCTGGGTATTTACTATTTTGTCAATTGTTATTGGAATTGGTATGGCAGGAATTGGTATGAATGTGATGCACGATGGAAATCATGGTTCCTATTCCAATAAAGGCTGGGTAAATAAATTCATGGGAGGTACTATATATGTATTAGCCGGAAATGTTTACAATTGGCAAGTTCAGCATAACGTATTGCACCATACCTACACTAATATTCCTGGTCATGACGAAGATTTAGATGCAGGGAGAATTATAAGATTTACTAAGGAAGCTAAATGGTCCAATTTCCACAAATTCCAGCATTATTATTCCATATTTTTATATGGCTTATTGACTTTCAACTGGGCTTTAACCACTGATTTTAAACAGATGAGTCAATACCTGAAAAGAAAATTATCTTATGGGGAACCTAAAAGCTCTAAGATATTATGGACTACATTAGTAATTACAAAAATTATCTACTTTTCTATTTGGATAGCTATTCCAATGATTATTGGAGTTTCTTGGTGGAAAGTACTTTTTGGATTTTTTGTTATGCATTACACTGCAGGATTAATTTTGAGTATTGTATTCCAATTGGCACATGTAATTGAGGACACTTCCAATCCACTTCCAAATGAAGAGGGAGAAATGGAAAATACTTGGGCCATTCACCAATTATTTACAACGGTAAATTTTGCACCTAAGAATTTTATTGTAAACTGGTACACTGGAGGTTTAAATCATCAAATTGAACACCACTTGTTTCCAAATATTTGCCACGTACATTATAATAAAATTTCACAATTTGTAAAAGAGGCTGCTCAAGAAGCTAATCTTCCCTACTATGAATATAAATCGATGAGAGCAGCAGTAATCGCGCACTTCAAACATTTGAAAGAGCTAGGAATGAAACCAGAACTTTCAGCATAAAAATTTAAAACACAATAATAAATAACTACAACAAACAACAAGAATGAATGCACTTTCGGATAGGATAAATAATTTATCGACATCACAAACATTAGCAATGGCCTCATTGGCTAGAGAATTAAAAGCACAAGGAAAAGATATTATTAGTCTAAGTTTAGGTGAACCCGATTTTAATACTCCCGACTTTATAAAGGAGGCTGCAAAAAAAGCAATTGACGATAATTATAGTACCTACTCTCCAGTAGAAGGTTACCAAGATTTGAAAGAAGCCATTTGTAGAAAATTCAAAAGAGACAATGATTTAGAATACAAACCATCTCAAATTGTTGTTTCAACAGGAGCAAAACAATCTTTATACAATATAGCTCAAGTAATGTTAAATGATGGAGACGAGGTCATTTTACCAGCTCCATATTGGGTAAGTTACTTTGAAATAATTAAATTATCAGGAGGGGTTCCAGTTGAAGTTCCTACTTCAATTGAAAGTGATTTCAAAATTACCCCTTCACAATTAGAAGCGGCCATAACTCCAAAAACGAAAATGATGTGGTTCAGTTCGCCATGTAATCCAAGCGGATCTGTTTACAGCAGAGAGGAACTAACCGCACTGGCAAAAGTTTTAGAGAAATACCCTAACATTTATGTTGTTGCCGATGAAATTTATGAGCACATTAATTTCTCAGGTACTTTTTGCAGCATTGGATCCATTCCAGGAATGCTTGAAAAAACAGTAACCGTAAATGGTGTTGCAAAAGCATTTGCGATGACAGGTTGGAGAATTGGATACATTGGCGCACCTGAGTTTATTGCTAAAGCATGTACCAAGATTCAGGGTCAAGTTACCAGTGGAGCAAATAGTATTGCGCAAAGAGCAACAATTACAGCAGTTGATGCAGATCCTTCTGTATTAAAACATATGGTTGATGCATTTCATAGCCGAAGAGATTTAGTAGTTAGTCTTTTAAAAGATATTCCAGGAATTAAAATTAACGTTCCAGAAGGGGCCTTTTACGTGTTCCCTGATGTTTCCCATTTTTTTGGCAAAACTCTAAAAGAAACTTTTATTAAAGATGCAAATGACTTTTCTATGTATCTTTTATCAGAAGCGAATGTAGCTACTGTAACTGGAGATGCTTTTGGAAATCCAAATTGCATCCGTTTTTCATATGCTACAAGTGAAGATTTATTGATTGAAGCACTTAGAAGAATCAAGCAAGCAGTCGCATAAATAAGGCTATTAAACTTAATTATTCTATGAAAATACTTCTTCTAGGTTCTGGTGAATTAGGCAAAGAATTTACAATTGCAGCTCAAAGAATTGGTCAAACTGTTATTGCAGTTGATAATTATGAAAACGCCCCAGCGATGCAAGTCGCTAATGGATTCGAAGTTATTAATATGCTTGACGGAACAGAATTAGATAGAATTGTACAAAAACACCAACCTGATTTCATAGTTCCCGAGATTGAAGCAATAAGAACAGAGCGCTTTTATGACTATGAAAACCAAGGAATAAAGGTAGTTCCCTCAGCTAAAGCGGCTAATTTTACAATGAACAGAAAAGCAATTCGCGATTTGGCTTCAAAAGAATTGGGTTTAAAAACTGCCAATTATAGATACGCAACTACTTCTGAAGAATTGAAAGAAGCAGTATTGGAAGTTGGAATTCCTTGCGTGGTTAAACCCTTAATGTCCTCTTCAGGAAAAGGGCAATCAACAATAAAGTCCGAGTCAGATATTGAAAAAGCATGGAATTACGCTGTGGAGGGTTCCCGTGGAGATGTTGTGGAAGTAATTGTGGAAGCCTTTGTAAAATTCAATTCAGAAATCACATTATTAACCGTGGTTCAAAATAATAACCCAACCCTTTTTTGCGCACCAATAGGACATCGTCAAGAACGTGGCGATTATCAAGAAAGTTGGCAACCTGCAAGAATTTCAGAATCTGACTTAATTGAAGCGCAAAATATGGCTCAAAAAGTTACCGAAGCCTTGGGTGGCGCAGGACTTTTTGGGGTAGAATTTTTTCTTACAGACGAAGGGGTTTATTTTTCAGAATTATCACCAAGACCTCACGATACAGGAATGGTAACGTTGGCTGGAACTCAAAATTTTAATGAATTTGAATTGCATTTACGTGCAATATTAAGTTTGCCAATATTTGAAATAAAATTGGAAAAAGCGGGAGCAAGTGCCGTTATTCTTGCTTCAGAAAATAGCTTAAATCCAACCTATGAAGGGATTGAAAAAATTGCTTCATTACCAAAAACCGACTTTAGAATATTTGGAAAACCCACTTCAAGACCTTACCGCAGAATGGGAGTTTCACTAGTTAATAATCATTTAGAAACTCCAATTGAAGAAATTGTGGAGTTGGCGAAAGAAGCAGCTAAATTGGTTAAAGTAGTTTATTAAACATAGAAATTTAGCCTATTTTTTGAAAAAAATCTCAGGATAAACAATCACCTTTGCTATGTAAATTGGCGCATCAAAAGTCGTGGTTAATATCGATTTTTTGTTAAATAAATTTCTATATCCAAATCCTGTTCCTATTCCAATCCAGGAAGTAAATTTGTAATTTACTTGCCCTGAAATTTCATTTACATAAAGATCTACATTTACATCGCTAACAACATCATCGTTTACTTCTTTTACAAAACTAGGTTTCCCATAACCAATTTGCTCCGTTAAAAAACACTCCCATTTATTATTTTTATATAACATCCAATCATTAAAAATACTAAAGTACCAAAAACTGATTTTGTTAGTCTCTTCCTTATTTATTTTCTTGTTGAAATAATTAATATAAACTGGATTAATAATAAAGGAACTCCCCAATCCAATTCTTGTTAATTTTTTATATTGAAATCCAACTTTTGTTCCAAATACGGTAATTTCTTGATTTCTAATACTTGAAAAACGATTGTCTAACTGGAATGCAAACGACCATTTTTTAGTTACCTCTTGCCCAAAATTTGAAATTGAAAAAAGGAAAAAGAAAGAGATTAATGCAACTCGTATTTTTGGCATAATTTTATTTATTGTGTTAAGACAAAAGTAAACCCAAATAGTTTAATTGTAGCAAATTAAATAAATCAATAACTATTTCTGCTATTCACATTTCCATTAATCTTATAAATTTCACTATTTTTGAGCACAAATTAAAATAAAATATGAAAGCATTTATATTTCCAGGTCAAGGAGCCCAGTTTACAGGAATGGGAAAAGAGTTGTATGAAAATTCTGAATTAGCTAAGGATTTATTTGAAAAAGCAAATGAAATTTTAGGATTCCGAATTACTGATATCATGTTTGAAGGAACTGCAGAAGAATTGAAAGAAACCAAAGTTACCCAACCAGCAGTGTTTTTACATTCGGTTATTTTGGCAAAAACATTAACCAATTTTAAACCTGAAATGGTTGCTGGACATTCTTTAGGAGAATTTTCTGCACTAGTAGCAAATGGCACTTTATCTTTTGAAGACGGATTAAAATTAGTTTCCAAAAGAGCATTAGCAATGCAAAAAGCTTGTGAAATAAAACCTTCTACTATGGCGGCGGTTTTGGGATTGGAAGATGCTGTTGTTGAAGAGGTTTGCGCTTCAATTGATGGAGTTGTTGTTGCGGCAAATTATAACTGCCCGGGACAATTAGTGATTTCTGGAGAGTTTTCAGCTGTTGAAAAAGCATGTGAAGCAATGAAAGAAGCTGGAGCTAAAAGAGCTTTATTATTACCTGTTGGGGGCGGTTTTCATTCACCAATGATGGAGCCAGCACGCGAGGAATTAGCCGCTGCAATAGAAGCTACTACATTTTCAAACCCAATTTGTCCTGTATATCAAAACGTAACTGCCAATGCGGTTTCAGATCCAATTGAAATTAAGAAAAATCTAATTATTCAACTTACAGCTCCCGTAAAATGGACCCAATCTGTTCAACAAATGGTTAAGGATGGAGCGAAAATATTTACTGAAGTTGGCCCTGGAAAAGTACTCGTTGGATTGGTAGGGAAAATTGACCGTGATGCAGTTACGGCAAATGCATAAATAACAAATTATATAATTAAAAAAGTCCTGAGAAAACTCAGGACTTTTTTTATGACTTTACTAATTTGTCTTTTTTCTTTAGAGTGACATTCGTCTTTTTTGCCAATTCTTTGGACTGCAAATCACCTAATACATTTAATGCTTCATCAACATAAATGTCTTTTGCTAAACTCTCGTGCCACCTTTGTCTTTTTTCTTTTAATGCCGTATCGGTTTTCATCATTTCATTTTCATATGGAAGAGAATTAAATGTTAATTGGTTTTTATAATCTAAAACAGATTTGTATTTTTTTGAAGTTTCTTCAAGCAATTTTTGTTCTGCTTTAAATTTATCAATTTGCAAGTTGTATACATAATCTTCACTTCTTTCATTGATCCATTTTGCGTTTTCATCAATCAATTTAAATTGATTATTACTTTCTATACGCTTCTTACTGTTTTCAATTGCTAAAGAAATACTATTTGGTTTATTCCAAACGGAGTAATCAGCAGCATCTATTTTATCCCAAGGCATTGCATTATCTATATCGCGTTCGCCCATTTTTATATAAGAATACTTGTCCGGCATAACAACATCGCTGCTAACCCCTTCCAATTGGGTAGAACCGCCGTTGATTCTATAGAATTTTTGAGTTGTCGTTTTTAATGCACCTAAATCACCTAGTGTTGAATTTCTAATAAATTGATTTAAATCAATGATATTCTGAACAGTTCCTTTTCCATAAGATTGTTTACTTCCAATGATTACTCCCCGTTTGTAATCTTGAATTGCGGCAGCTAAAATCTCTGATGCTGAAGCTGAAAAGCTATTAATCATTACCACTAAAGGCCCGTCCCATTGCACTTTTTTATCTCTATCATAAAGGACTTCCTTCTTACCTGCAGCAGATTTTATTTGAACAATAGGTCCTTGTTCAATAAACAATCCTGCGATGTCCACCACTGTTTTTAACGATCCTCCTCCATCATCACGCACATCCAAAACAATTCCATTGACTCCCTCTTTTTTCAATCGCTCTACTTCAATCGCCATGTCTTTTCCAGCATCTCTGCTATCGGCATTTTCAAAATCGATATAGAATTTAGGCAAATAAATTACACCATATTTCAATCCATTTTTCTCAACAATACTTGATTTCAAATAGGTTTCTTCAATTTCAATTTCGTCACGTATTAAGGTAATTACTTTAATTGTACCGTCCGTTTTTTTAACTGTTAAGCGTACTTCAGTTCCTTTTGGGCCTTTAATTTTTTTAACTACATCGTCAATTTTCATCCCCACTACATCCACAGGGTCTTTATCGCCTTGAGCAACCTTCAGAAAAATATCGCCAACCTCTAGCTCTTTACCTCTCCAAGCTGGACCGCCAGATATTAATTCTGTAATTTCTGTAAAATCATTTTTCTTTTGAAGACGAGCTCCAATTCCAAAGAATTTTCCAGACATACTAACATCAAAACGTTCTTTTTCTTCTGCTGCAAAATAGGAGGTATGAGGGTCAAAACGTTCTGCTATAGTATTTACAAAAATCGAAAACCAATCTTCTCTGTCCATTTCATCAATTAAATTGAAAAATTCATTCATTGATTTCAAGGTACTTTCTCGAGTTTCTTTTTCGATTTGGTCAAAAGTTTTCGGTGTTTTATCAATTGGTTTGTCGACTTTTTTAGCCCCTAAAGAATCTTTTTTCTCTTTAACAACTCCATTTTTTATGTCTTCCTCTAATTTTAATCTATCGGTTAAAGAGGATAAAACGGATAACTTCAATTGTTTTCTCCATTTTTCTTTCAAATCAGAAATTGAGGAAGCATAAGGGATTTTTTCATAATCGGAATTAAATTCTTCCTCGGCATTAAAATCAAAAGGTTGGTTTAATATTGATTTATAATAGGTTTTACTTTCATCGATACGTTTTTTTAAACGGGAATAGGTTAAATCAAAAAAGGTTAAATCTTTATTTTTAATTTGATCGTCTAATTCAGTTTCATATTTTGAAAACTCTTCAATATCGGATTGTAAAAAGAATCTTTTTGTAGGATCGAGAGATTTTATGTATTCCTTGTATAAACTTTTAGAAAAATTATCATCAATTTCTGCTGGACTATAGTGCCCTTTTTCAATTACAAAAGTTAGTAATTCTAATAATAATCTATCTTTTTCTGGATCTCCTTTTTGCTTTGGGATAAAACTCCAAAGCGATAAAGACGCAACTAAGACGAGGGCTATAATCTTATAATTCCTTTTCATAAAATTCAAAAATGTATTCATTAATTTTTTTTAACTAAGATATACAAAAATAGGTATTTCAAAATATCGAATTGACTAATTTTTTGTTAAAGAATCAAAAGTAACCATGTGAGATTAAAAATGATTATTTTTACGGTTGAAAATAGTTATTTTCAATTAAGAAATACATGAAAAAAATAGACCTTTTTTACGGGCTTTTAATTGGACTAACAACCTCATTAATTGGTATTTATCTTTGTATTTATATCTTTACTCCCTATTCCTTTTTAGGCGGTTTACAGCTCTTGAAGTTCGAGGGAAAATTGGGACAAATTATTACATTAGGAACTATTTTGAATATTGGAATGTTCTTTGGGCTATTAAAATATAAAAAAGTAACAATGGCAAAAGGGATAATTTTGACAATAATATTATTAACGATAATCACATTATTTATATAGATGAATCCTATGAAATACTATATAATTGCAGGAGAAGCCTCAGGAGATTTACACGGTTCAAATTTGATGAAGTCTTTATATAGAGAAGATCAAAACGCTGAAATTCGTTTTTGGGGCGGTGACTTAATGCAATCCGTTGGAGGTACTTTAGTAAAGCATTATCGGGATTTGTCATTTATGGGGTTTCTTGAAGTGGCGCTGAATTTAAAAACTATTTTAAACAATATAAAAATCTGCAAAAAAGATATTCTAGAATTCCAGCCTGACGTTTTAGTTTTTATAGATTATCCGGGATTTAATATGAGAATTGCTAAGTGGGCTAAAAAATTAGGAATGAAAACTCACTATTACATTTCACCTCAAATTTGGGCTTGGAAAGAAAATAGAATTAAAGATATTAAGCGTGACATTGATAAAATGTATGTAATTTTGCCATTCGAAAAGGATTTTTATGAGAATAAACATCATTACGAAGTGGAATTTGTTGGACATCCATTAATTGACGCTATTCAAAATCGAACTCCAACTAATGATATTGAATTTAGAAAAGAAAACAACTTAAGCGATAAGCCAATAATAGCAATTTTACCTGGAAGTAGAAAGCAAGAAATTACTAAAATGTTAAGTGTAATGCTAAGTGTTGCAGCTGATTTTCCTGATTATCAGTTTGTAATTGCGGGTGCTCCTAGTCAAGAATATTCTTTTTACTCTACTTTTTTAATTTCAAATAATTGTCATTTTATTTCAAATAAAACATACGACTTACTAAGTGTTTCCTATGCTGCTTTGGTAACCTCGGGAACAGCAACTTTAGAAACTGCACTTTTTAAAGTACCAGAAGTGGTATGTTACAAAGGGAGTTGGCTTTCATACCAAATTGCAAAAAGAATTGTAACTTTAAAATACATTTCTCTAGTAAATTTAATTATGGATAAAGAAGTGGTTACCGAGTTGATTCAAGAAAAGTGTAATGCTAATTCAATTAAAATAGAACTCCAAAAACTATTAGATTCAAAATACAGAAATAAGGTACTAGAAAATTACAATGCCTTAGAATTAAAATTAGGTGGTATTGGAGCAAGTCAAAAAACTGCAAAACTAATTGTTAATAATCTTCAGAAAATCTGATAAGAAATAATTACATAAATTTGCAAAAAAATATCCTTGAGAAATCTCCTTCCACTTTTACTCTTATTCGTCATTTTTACAAGTTGCAAAACAACTTCAGTGATAGTTACGTCTAAATCAGAGGCAGAAAAACAAGGTCTGTATAAAAAGCCTGAAAATGCAGTCACTGCTAAACCAGAAAAGAAAAAAAAGAAGGTTTTAGAAAAAGTAGAGCCAATAACTCCAGAAACACCTCCGAAAAAAGACCTGAGAATTAGGTTAAGCACCGATGAAAATTCAGAAGATTTTATTATAAATACCACCAATTCCAGTTATTTGGTTGAACAATTAATTAATGCTGCATCAGCAAATTTAGGAGCGCGTTATAGAAGTGGCGGTTCAACTCCTGAAGGCTTTGATTGCTCCGGTTTAATGTTTTTTACATTTAACAAATTCGATATTATTTTACCCCGATCGTCCAATGAAATGTCTAATTTAGGTTCTGTATTGAATCTAAGTGAAGTTAGAAAAGGAGATCTCATCTTCTTTAAAACAAATGGCCGAAAAATAATCAACCATGTCGGAATGGTCGTTGAAGTTCTGGAAGATGAAATTAAGTTCATCCATTCAGCAACATCAAAAGGCGTAATAATATCGTCAACTAAAGAGCCTTACTACAAAAGAACTTTTACCCAAGTAAATAGAGTCTATTCTTCATTTTAATGTTGGAATAAAAAGACTACATTAGGAGAATGAAAATACTTCATTTCCCTTTAATGAAAATAACCATCTGGTTTATATTAGGAATTGTATTTTCCTACTATCTCAATCCAAAGCCATCCACTACTTTCCTAATTACAGGACTATTTTTCGTTCCGTTTATATTAACTTTATTTTTTGCGAGAAGAGATTTTATTCAAAAAATATATTTTGGATTTGCTACGTATTTATTGTTTTTCCAAATTGGATCTTGCACTCAAGTAATTCATAATGAATTTTACAACGAAGACAATTACATCCATTTAATTAAAAATGAAACTGATTATCATAGTGTTGAGTTAGTATTGCGTGAAAAACTGAAAGGAAATTCTTCTATTAATAAATACATTGGATTAGTTAAACGATTGGACAACAAGGCGTGTTCTGGAAAAATACTAGTGCAAATTCCAAATACAAAAGTAAATTCTAGAATTCATATAGGAAGTACTATTCAGATTAAAGGTAAAGTTATTTCAAATAAAAAATCATTAAACCCAAATCAATTTGATTATGGTAAATATTTGAACAACAAATCCATTTTTGCTCAAATTTATGCCAAAACGAATTCTATAAAAATTGGTGATAAAATTGACAGAAATATTTGGTATTATTCCGATCATCTTAGAAATATAATAATAGCCAACTTGGAAAAAAATAATTTTTCTAAGGATGAACTACAGGTAGTTAGCGCACTTATTTTGGGACAACAGCAAGACATTTCTAAAGAAATTTTAAAGGATTATCAGTATGCAGGGGCAATTCACATTTTGTCTGTTTCTGGCCTGCATGTAGGATTCATTTTGTTGTTTATTACTTTTCTATTAAAACCACTTCCAAAAAATAAAATAGGAAATACCACTCGATTGTTGACAATAATTTTTAGTCTCTGGGGATTTGCAATTTTGGCGGGACTTTCGCCATCTGTAGTTCGTTCGGTAACTATGTTTTCATTTGTTGCAGTAGGAATGTATTTGAAAAGGAGCACCAATATTTTTCACACTTTATTGGTTTCAATGTTTCTTATTTTGTTTTTTCAACCTTCTTTTTTATTTGATGTTGGATTCCAACTAAGTTATTTATCCCTGTTTTTCATCTTATGGCTTCAACCTTTAATTTCCAATCTCTGGATGCCAAAAAATAAAATTGTTTCCTACTTTTGGGACATCTTAACAGTGTCGTTTGCAGCACAAATCGGGGCTTTCCCATTGAGTATTTTTTATTTTCATCAATTTCCTGGTTTGTTTTTTATTACCAATCTAATTATTATTCCTTTTTTAATTCTAATTATGGGATTGGGAGTTCTGGTAATGGTGTTGGCAGCTTTTGATTTTGTGCCTATGATAACGATGAAGTCACTAGAATTTTGTCTCTATTTCCTGAACAAAATTATCAATTGGGTAGCGTCATTTGAGCAATTTATTATCAAGGATATTCCAATTAATTGGCAAACTTTATTTTGTTTGTACCTTTTAATTATTGCAGTTGTTGTTTTATTAAAAAAACCTAACTATCCAAAAATTGTCGTTGCATTATTCAGCTTGTTACTATTTCAATCTACGCTATTGGCAACCCGCTGGGAAATTCAAAATCAACACGAGTGGATTATTTTTAATAGTTGGAAAAATACGCTCATTACAGAGAGAAATGGAAATAAAGTTACGGTTTATGGAAATGATAGTATTACTCATAAAATTGCTTCAAACACCGCTTTAAAATCGTATTTAATTGCCAACAATAGCAAAGTAACTGAAATCAATAAAATTCAAAATTTGTATTATTTCAAAGATAAAAAGATAATAGTGATTGATAGTTTTGGGGTTTATTCGAAAGAAATAAATCCAGATATTGTTATTTTAAGACAATCGCCAAAAATAAATCTTGAGCGCTTAATTGAAATAAATCGTCCAAAATTGATTGTGGCGGATGCTTCCAATTATAAAACAACTATCTTACTTTGGAAATCGATTTGCATAAAAAAGAAAATCCCTTTTCATGCAACTGTAGAAAAGGGATTTTATAGTGTAAACTAACTTTATTTCTTTTTCAAAATACCATTTGCGGTATCCAACCAAACTTTAGGTCCACCAGCTAAATATCCGGTAGTCCCTAGTTTGTCAATATTAATTTTTCCCTCGTTTACCGTAGCATTTACAAACCAAACTGTTGGATATCCTTGAACGGCAAAGAACTGTTGCAATTGATTGTTTTGTTCCGTAATTTCTGGAGCTAAAACAGTTCGTCTTGGAAAATCAAGTTCTACAAGAACTACATTTTCATTAGCCCATTTTACAAATTCAGGTGTTTTAAAAACCTCTGTTTGAAGTCGAATACACCAACCACACCAATCGCTTCCTGTAAAAAATAGCAATAATGGTTTTTTAGTTTTCTTAGAAACTTCGATAGCATTTTTAAGATTATTATTCCAAACTAATTCTTGTGCTTCAACTGCATAAGAACCAAAAATAAACAAGAGTGCTATAAGTGCTTTTTTCATTTTTATAAATATTAAAATTGATATCTTAAAATAATGGCGAAATATCGGAAATTTATTTGACTTCTTGCATTAATTTTTTAACAAAAGGTGAAATTGCTATTAAAATTACACCTGCTAAAAGCGCATAAATTGCTAGTTGTTGGTAGCCATCGGCATAGACATTTAGCTTTTCAGAATTAGTTGCATTTTCTGAAGCACTCGCAATATTGGCCCCTAATAACCCTGCAAAATATTGCCCATAAGCACTTGCTAAATACCAAATCCCCATCATTACAGCTTGAGTTTTATGAGGAGATAATCTAGACATTGCGCTTAATCCAATTGGAGATAAACACAATTCCCCAAAGGTTATAATAAACCACCCAAATGTAAATAAATTAAGAGAAGTTTTTCCGGTTGTATCTGCAAAAAATTTGGTGTAATAAAATATCCAAAAACCGCCAGCTAAAAACAAAAAGCCAAGACCAAATTTCACTACAGTATTGGGTTCTATTTTTCTTTTATTCATCCAAATCCAGAGCAATCCTATGATGGTAGCAAAAATAATCACGAATAATGAATTGGCTGAATTATTGACTCCGTTAGGACTAACTTCGAAACCTGCTAAAGTGTTGTCTAAATTATTAACAGCAAATAAACTCAATGAACCTCCACTTTGTTCAAAGAAAGCCCAAAAGAAAATGGAAAAAATTATCAGAACTAAAGCAGCAAATAATTTTTTATTTTCAGCCAGAGAAAAACTTCTCATTTCATAAAATAAATATAATATAGAGGCAGGCCCAATTATCATCATAAAGTAATCCGTATAAACTGTATTGGCAACCATTAAAATAATTGCGGGAATTACTGCCAACGAACCTATATAGGTAGCCAATTCAATAATTCTTCTTTTTGATTTATCTAAATGTAATAACGGTGAATGTCCAATTACCCCTAAACTCTTTTGTGTTTGTGTAAATGTCAGTAAGCTTACAACCATGACAATTGCTGCAAATCCAAAAGCAAAGTTCCATCTTAAATGTTCTGGAACAAATCCACTCCATAATGAACCTTCAGCTACAGCAATACAAATGTAACCTCCAATTAAGGCACCTAGATTTACTCCCGCATAAAATAATGAGAATCCAGCGTCTTGCCTTACATCATTTTCTTTATACAATTGCCCAACCATTGAAGAAATATTAGGTTTGAAAAAACCTGTTCCTATAATTGTAAAACTGATACCTACGAAAAAAAATTGTTTTGGATCGATGGAAAGAATTATACTCCCAACAATCATCAATAATCCTCCCCAAAATAGAGATTTTCTTAATCCAAGGATTTTGTCTGCAAATAAGCCACCAATAAAGGGAAAAGCATATACAAAAGCTTGTGTAGCACCGTATTGCAAATTGGTCGTTTTTTCGTCCATCATTAACTGGTTCACCATAAAAACAGCCAGCATTCCGCGCATGCCATAAAAGCTAAACCGTTCCCACATTTCACTAAAAAATAAATACCAAAGCTGTTTTGGATATTTCCCTTTAAAGTTCTGAATTTGTTCTAAAGTTAATTCTTGTGCCATTATTATAATTGTATTAAAAAAACAAACCTACAAGAAATCTTGTAGGTTTGAAAGGTATAAAATATTTCATAATGATTAACGTACGCCGTGCATCATTTTTTTCAACATTGGTGTTAATGCAAATAATGTTATTGCAGCAATTCCAGTTAAGACTACAAAAACCATAAAAAATTCGAAAAGGTTATGAATTTCAAAACCTACAAATGAAGGATTTACAGTGCTGATTTGATTGTCGGCTAATAACTTCAACTGATCAGCGGTAGGAACGATAGTTTTGTTTAAAACTCCTTGTAAATCGACTCCTAGTTCTTGTGCTTTTGCAAATTTATCTCCTGTAGCTGGTAAAATAGATCCTAAAGTTCCTGCTAATGCATAACCTGCTGCATTAGACAAAAAGAAAACACCAAATAATAATGAAGCGAAACGTTTTGGCGATAATTTACCTACCAATGATAATCCAATTGGTGATAAACATAATTCAGCAAACGTTTGGATTAAATACAATAATATTAACCATTTGATACCTAAAAGCCCACTGTTTCCAAGGTCTTTTACATTGTATGCAATAATTAAATAACTCAAAGCAATTAACCCCAATCCGATAGATTGTTTCACTGGAGAAATAGGCTCTCTGCCATTAGCTCTTAATTTATCCCATAAGATACTAAATGGCAATGCAAAAGCAAATACAAATACACCATTAAATACTTGAATCATTGAAGCGGGCATTTTCCAACCGAACATAAAAGTTCTATCCGTTTGATTATCGGCTATAAAAGTCAATGAAGATCCAGCTTGTTCAAATGCAGCCCAGAAAAAGATGATAAAAAATGCAACAATATAGATTACCAAAATTCTATCTCTTTCCACTTTAGTTAACGAACTATCAGAAATAATAAGTCCAGCCAACGTAATTCCACTTGCATAAATAATTGGGTAAATAATGGTTTTAATAAAATTATCTCCATCTAATAAATACTGAAAGATAAAAAATAAACCGATGAAAGCAACAACAGCTACAACAAGAGAAGTTGTTGAGAAAACCGCTTTTTGAGCTTCTCCTTCTTCATAATCTGAAGCTTCATTTTTAGAAGGTAATCCTCCTAATGGTTTTCCTTCTGGTGTTACAACATATTTATTTTTTAATACATAAAATACTAAAGTTCCTATTAACATTGCAATTGATGCTGCTAAGAAACCCCATTTAAATGCATGTACATCTCTTACTCCTCCGCCATCAACAACGTCTCCAACTAATGGACAAATGGTTTGTCCTAAAAAGGCCCCTAAATTGATCCCCATGTAGAAAATCGTGAAGGCGGTATCTAATTTGCTTTTTTCTTGTTTTGGATACAAACTTCCTACCATGGAAGAAATATTTGGTTTAAAAAACCCATTTCCAAAAATGATAACTCCTAATGCTGACCACATCAAAGTAGTAGCCAAACTTAAATTAGTTCCAAAGACACTTGCACTGGTAAACAACATAAATTGTCCAGCAGCCATCATTAAACCACCTAATAAAATACAATTTCTATTTCCGAAGAATCGATCAGAAATAAATCCACCCAACATTGGGGTTAAATAACATAGCCCCAAGAATCCACCATAAATAATTGAAGCATCTGCTTCTTTCATCATTAATGAATTGATTAAAAACAAGGTTAAGATGGCTCTCATTCCGTAGAAATTGAAACGCTCCCACATTTCTGTTCCAAATAATACCCAAAGTCCTTTAGGATGTGCTGATTTTACTGCTGTTTCACTCATTTTTTTTGTTATTAGTTAATTTAGTTTTTGGTTAATTTGATTGATTATAATTTGATTTAATATACTACTATAAATTGTTATAAATAAAATTCGTCATTTTATTATACAATTGAATTCTTGTTTTTCCTCCATAAATACCGTGATTGTTATCTGGGTAAATTTGAGAATCAAACTGTTTATTAGCTTGAATTAATGCTTCCATCATTTGCATAGAATTCTGAACATGAACATTGTCGTCACCTGAACCATGAATTAAAAGAAATTTACCTTTCAATTTGTCAACGTGATTAATTGGCGAATTTTCATCATATCCACTTGCATTTTCAGCAGGAGTTTGCATGTATCTTTCGGTATATATACTATCATAAAATCTCCAATTGGTAACTGGTGCAACAGCAATAGCCATTTTAAATACATCATTCCCTTTCATAATACAGTTAGAAGCCATAAAACCTCCAAACGACCATCCAAATATACCGATTCTATTTTTATCAACAAAAGTATAATTTCCAATTACTTTAGCCGCATCAATTTGGTCTTCCACTTCAAATTTTCCCAATTCTTTTTGAGTTACTTTCTTGAAATCAGCCCCTTTAAATCCGGTTCCACGTCCATCAACGCAAGCCACAATGTAACCTTGTTGCGTTAACATCATAAACCAATAATCGTCTGTTGAGTTCCAATCGTTATTGACTTGTTGCGATCCTGGACCTGAATATTGATACATAAAAACTGGATATTTTTTGGAAGGATCAAAATCTTTGGGTTTTAAAATCCAGGCGTTTAGTTCATTTCCTTTTTCTGTTTTCAAAACAAAAAACTCTTTTGTAGGTAAATTATACGATTTAATCTTATTGGCTAAAGCTTCGTTGTTTTCAATTACTTGAATTTCTTTCCCGTTTTTAGCTTCATTTAAAGTGTAGGTCGTTGGTCGCGTTGCACTCGAAAAAGTAGTGATAAAATACTGGAAGTTAGGACTAAAAGTAGCATTGTTAGTTCCAGTATTGGCTGATAATCTTACTTTGTTTTTTCCGTTTAATCCAATACTGTAAATGTCTCTATTGATAGAACCGTTTTCTACAGATTGATAAAAAATAGTTTGATTTTTTTCGTCGAATCCGTAATAATTGGTTACTTCCCAATTCCCTTTTGTAACTTGATTTTTTAACTTTCCATTTTTATCATATACATAAATATGATTGAAACCATCTTTTTCACTTGTCCAAATGAAACTATTGTCTTTCAAAAATGTTAGATTATCAGTTACATCCACATAAGCTTTGTCTTTTTCATTTAAAATTACTTTGGTAGTTCCTGAAGTTCCATCTACAAAAAGTAAATCTAAATTATCTTGATGACGATTTAATAGTTGAGCACAAAGTACATTACTTTCATTAGTCCATTTCATTCTAGCAATATAGAAATCGGAATAATTTTTTAAGTCAATATTTTTAGTATTTGCATTAGCGACATCATAAATGTGAAGGGAAACTTCCGAATTTTTTTCACCCGCTTTTGGATATTTGAAAGTTTGTACTGTTGGATAAAGCTCTTTATAAAACATCGACATTGAGAATTCTGGCACCTGACTTTCGTCAAATTTAATATAAGCTATTTTCTTACTATCGCCACTCCAATCGAATGCTTTTACAAATGCAAATTCTTCTTCGTAAACCCAATCCGTAATTCCATTTATAATCGAATTTCTAAGTCCGTCCGAAGTGATTTGCTTGGTTGATTTAGAGGCAATGTCATAAATAAATAAGTTGTTTTCTTTGGCAAATGCAATTTTAGTTCCGTCGGGAGAAAAGGTAGGTTCCTGTATTTTATAATCTAATAAAGGCATTAATTTTTTAGTAGCGATAACATATAAAAAATAATTTGCCACAAATGAATGGCGAAAAATCTGATCTGAATTACTAGCAATTAAGATTGATTTTTCATCTGAACTGAAAGTGTAACTATCAATTCCTTCCAACGCTTTATGGTCTTTTGAATCTATTAAGGTGGATACTTTTTTTAGGGTCGCAAAATCATATAAGTCAATTTGATAACTTCTAGTGGCACGATCAAAATTCAAAACCGTATATTGATTTGTGTTTTTCAATGCTTGTAAATCATCCATTCCTTTTGCACGAAAAGCACCTGAATAAATGGACTCAATTGTTATTTTTTGTTGGGCCACAACTGAAAAAGAGGCAAATAGGAATATAAAAGCAACTTTGTAGATAAATTTCATAATTTGGATTTTTAAAAAACATTCAATTTTAGTGAAAAAATCTCGAATTACCACCTTTTTTTTCTTAAAATGTAATTTCATGGGGAAGTTATTTTATTAGAATTGATGAAAATGTATATTTGCATGAATTAATAATTTATACAGATGAACAATGCCATTGCTGGATTTTCAAAATTCTCAAAAGAAGAGAAGATAAATTGGATTGCAACTACCTATTTTTCTGATTCAAATGAGGCTGTTTCTTTAATTAAAAAATATTGGAATTCGGATTCAAAAATTCAACAATTGCATGATGAATTCATTGAAAATACAATTACTAATTTTTATTTGCCTTTAGGGGTTGCGCCGAATTTTCTTATCAATGGGAAATACAAAACTATTCCCATGGCAATTGAGGAAAGTTCCGTTGTAGCCGCAGCTTCAAAATCGGCAAAGTATTGGGCTACTCGAGGTGGATTTAAAGCTACTGTAGTCAATACTGAAAAAATTGGGCAAGTCCATTTTATTTATACTGGTGATATAGAAAAATTAGAAAAATTCTTCAAGGAATTAAACCCTAAATTATATCATGCTACCGAGAGCGTAACAAAAAATATGCAAAAACGAGGTGGTGGAATTCTATCCATTGAACTCAGAAATAAAACACACCTCATTCCAAATTATTTTCAGTTGCACGCCACTTTTGAAACAAAAGATTCAATGGGGGCTAACTTTATCAATTCGTGCTTAGAACAATTTGCAAAGACATTAAAAGAAGAAGCTAGTTCCTATTCAAATTTCTCAGAAACTGAGAAAAATATAGAAGTCGTAATGAGTATTTTGTCGAATTACGTTCCTAATTGTATTGTTCGCGCAGCGGTTTCTTGTAAAGTAGAAGAATTAGCAGATAAAAACATTGAAAATCCTGAAGTTTTTGCCAATAAATTTATTCAAGCAGTTCGTATAGCAGAAGTAGAACCTTTTAGGGCAGTAACTCACAATAAAGGAATTATGAACGGTGTGGACGCAGTAGTTTTAGCAACTGGAAATGATTTCCGAGCAGTAGAGGCTGGAATTCATGCGTATGCGTCTAGAAATGGAAGTTATTCAAGTTTGTCACATGCCAAAATTGAAGAGGGAATATTTAGTTTTTGGATAGAAATACCATTGGCTTTGGGAACGGTTGGAGGATTAACTTCACTTCATCCAATGGTGAAATTATCACTTGAAATGTTAGAAAAACCATCAGCCAAAGAACTTATGGAAGTGGTTGCTGTTGCCGGACTAGCACAAAACTTTGCTGCTTTACGTTCTTTAACCACAACCGGAATTCAAGAAGGACATATGAAAATGCACCTCAATAATATTTTAAATCAATTTAAGGTTACCGATGAAGAACGGGTTTTGATTAAAAATCACTTTAAAGATACCGTAGTTTCTCATTCGGCAGCTGTTGATTTCATCGAGAAATTAAGAAAATAAATCGTTACTTAATTTCAACTTACCAATGGAGCAAACTTTTTACAGTAACGGCAAATTATTAATTACAGGTGAATATTTAGTTCTTGACGGAGCAAAAGGTTTGGCATTGCCAACAAAATATGGGCAATATTTAAAAATAGCTTCGGGTGAAATTGGGCAAATTAAATGGACTAGTTTTGATTCTGATAACAGTATTTGGTTTAAAGAGACCTTTTCCTTCAATGAGATTATCAATTTTAATGTGACTGATAAATTATCGGAAAGACAAACCTTAATAAAAATTTTACATGAAGCGCATTTGCTAAACACTGGCCTATTTAATTCTTCAATCGGCTTCACTGTTTCGACCGTGCTTACATTTCCAAAATTATGGGGTTTAGGAACCTCATCGACTTTAATTAACAATATTGCTCAATGGTTTCAAATTGATGCCTTTGAACTGCTCAAAAATAGTTTTGGCGGAAGTGGCTATGATATTGCCTGTGCTCAAAATAATAGTCCTATTTTATATCAATTAATCAATGGATTGCCAATGGTTGAAAAAGTAAATTTCAATCCTAATTTTACAGATGGTATCTATTTTGTTTATTTAAATAAAAAGCAAAGTAGCAAAACTGCGATTGATAATTATTATAAAAATCAAAAGAATTTGGAGGCTAATTTCCCATTAATAAACGAAATTACTTTAGCCGTTTTAAATTCAAATTCTATGACTGAATTTAATACTTTACTCAATAAACACGAAGGTATAATGAGTACTATTCTTGAACTTCCAGCTGTAAAAGAAGGTTTATTCGCTGATTTTGATGGGTCAATAAAAAGTCTGGGGGCTTGGGGCGGTGATTTTGTAATGGTCGTTTCAAGGAATAACCCCACCTCCTATTTTGAAAATAAGGGTTTCAAAACTATAGTTCCTTATAAGGATATGATTTTATAACATACTATATTAAACAAAAAACCCGTCAATAAATTGACGGGTTTTTTTATAATTTTTTTTAACTCTTAACTCTAGAAGTTAAATTTTGATCTATTGTCTTCAATTTTAGCATCCACTTTCAAAGCAGGAATAATTCTTCCTGAAGCTGAAGCATTTTGAGAATTTAATTTTGACACATAATCCTTATAATTTTTCAAAGCTGGAGCAGTAAATACTGATTTAGTTTTTACTACATAAACTCCTAAATTACCTTCTATAGGTGCAGAAATTTTGTCGCCTTTTAATCCGAAAGCAGTTCCAACCACTTTTGCTTCGTTACCAACACCAGGTAAAGTTGGATTTTCAAGAGTAACCTCTAAAGCTGGTTTTACTTGAGTAGCATTTGCTTTAGCGATAGCATCTAAAGAAGCCCCTTTCATTTTCGCTTTGATCATTTCGGCTTTTTTCTTGTTTTTCAAGATTGGTTCAACCATTGGTCTTGCATCTGCAATTGGTGTTAAACCAGCTTCAAAAACTGCTTTTACTTTTGCAATCACATTTCCAACATTAGGCACTTCAAATCTTTTAACATCACCAATTTTAGTTTGATCTTCAAAAGCCCAACGAACAATTTGTCTTTGGTTACCTAGGGCACCAAATGTTTCGTCCATTACTTTAACTTTTATTGCTGGATTAACTTGAAGTTTTGCCGCTTTTGCTACTTTATCAAAATCTCCCTCGGTTGCGTCCATTTCAAATTTCACAGCAGTCGTGTAAATTTTATCCGAGGTAGCTTCAGAAGGTTCAATTTTTTGCGCAATAGTTGCCAAACGAACTGCATCTTGTTTATCAGTAACATTAATAATATGGTAACCAAAATCTGTTTCAACCAATCCAATTTTTCCAACAGGACTAGAAAACACGAAATCATTGAATGGCTTAACCATTTGTCCTTGCGTAAAATAACCTAAATCACCTCCTTGTTGAGAAGAAGAATCGTCAGAATTCATTAAAGCAACCATCATAAAACTAGTAGGATTTGCTTTTACTTGCGCAAACAATTGTTCTGCTTTTGCTTTAGCTTGTTCTTTAGTACGTTTCTCTTTTTTATTTGGAACTTGAGTTCCTTCATAACTAATCAAAATGTGAGAAGCTTTAGCATTTACTCCCGCTTTTCTTCCTAAAGATTTAGAAAGACATACAAAATTATTATTTACATATGGTCCAAAAACTTCTCCTGGAGCCAAGTTAAATAACTGCTCAGCAAATGGAGCTGGCAAATCTTTTTTAGCTATGTAGGTAGAATCGTATGGCTTGTCAGTATTCGCATTTACGAATTCAATCGCATCTTTCGCTCCTTTAAATCCTGGTAATGTATCATTTTTACCCGTTGCTTGATTGTACACAATTCTAGATGAAAGTAAGGCTGTAACAGCTGTTTTAACTTCGTTTTCATCTTCTGGAGAGGCTTTGTCTTCGATTAATACATATTGAACTTCACGAGATTCTTCTGCTTTGTATTTCTTCTCATTGGTTTTCATGTAGTTGGTAATTTCCTCATCAGAAATTTTAATATCACTGTCTTTAACCGTTGAAAATAAAACAGAAACGTAATCAAAGTTTACTTTGTTAGACTCCATTCCATATTTGAACTTACCTTCACTATCCGTTGTGTAAACTCCAGCTTTAATTAAAGAATTATAGATCTGGAACTTTGCATTTAAAGAAGCATCTTTTTCTCTTTCCTTTAAGCTTTCCGCTTGGTCTGGATTGGCTTTAAAGAATTCTTTAAATTTAGCTACATCAAATTTTCCAGCCGCATTTAAGAAAGTTGGATTTTGACCTATGTTTTGATCTGCTTTAAAAATCTCCATAATGTGGTTTTCACCTACTCTAATTCCAAGTTTATCAAATTCAGAAGTTAATAATGCAATAGAAACTTCTTGATCCCAAACTCTATTTGCAGCTTGAGTTAAAGTAACTCCTTGACCACTTTTTTCTACATTTGAAACTTTAATTTGAAACTCTTCAAGTGAAATTCCTTTACCATTAATACTTCCTACATCATTTGAAGTAGTTGAAAGACCCCCTTTATTAAAAAGGTCACCTATTATAAAAGCTAATAAACAAAACCCTATTACTAGTATTAGAAGAAGTGAACGTTGTCTGATTTTTTGTAAAACTGCCATTTTTTATTTTATTATTTAAAATTCTGTCTGCGAAAATACAATTATCTATTTAATAATAATAGTTGTAAAGTTATATTTTGCAATAAATTACCTTATTTTTTTTTAATATTAGTCAATTAAAGTCATTTTAACCAATTCAATTTTATTATTTGAGGCTTCTTCAATAATAAAATTATAGTTTCCAATGCTTATTTTATTCCCTTTCTGAGGGATTTCTTTGGTATGATCTACAATAAATCCTCCTAAAGTTCCATAAGAATCACTTTCGGGAATATTGAGTTTGAAGGTTTGATTGATATATTCTACGTCCAATCGAGCTGAAAATAGAAAAACACCCGTTTCTATTTCCTGTTCAATTCTAATTTCTTCTGAATCGTGTTCGTCTTCAATTTCGCCAAAAAGTTCCTCAACAATATCTTCAATAGTCATAATTCCGGCTGTACCTCCATATTCATCTAGAACAACTGCTACACTTTTTCTCTTCTTGATTAATAGGTCTAACGCTTCTTTAATGAAAATTGTTTCTGGAACATACTCTACCCTAATCAATATTGATTTTATTGTTTTGGGTTTTTTAAAAAGCTCGAAGGAGTGAACATATCCGATACAATCATCTAAAGAGTTTTGGTAAACCATGATTTTAGAATAGCCTGTTTTAATGAACATTTCTTTTAAATCGTCAACAGAATCAAGGATGTCAACTCCAGCAATTTCTGTTCTAGGCGTCATAATATCTCTGGCTTTAACACCCGAAAATTCTAAGGCATTTTGAAAAATTTGAATTTCTGAATCTACATTATCATGATCTTCAAAATGATTCATTTGCTCTGAAATATAATTTCCAAGTTCAATTTTACTAAAAAATAAAGGCACAAAATCACCTTCGGTTTTAAAAAAACGTTTCAAAATGGTATCCGAAATCCACATAATGAAAGTAGAAACTACATAAAATAATAGGTAGAAAAAATAGGCTGGAATTGCGAAATACTTCACAAAGCTATTCGCATAAATCTGGAAAAACACCTTTGGTAGAAATTCTGAAGTAATTAATACAATTAAAGTTGAAAGTATGGTTTGCAACAATAAATTGACAAAGCTAGAAAATTCTATTCCTAAAGTTACAAACCATTGCATTAAAAGATCGCCCATGAAAAAACTATAAACAACCAATGCGACATTATTACCAATGAGCATTGTAGCTATGAATTGAGATGGTTTTTCAGTTAGTTTAGTCAGAATTTGAGAAAGAAAATTATCTTGTTTTTTTTCAATTTCAAGGTATATTTTATTGGAAGAAACGAAAGCAATTTCCATTCCCGAAAAAAACGCACATAATATCAAACAGATAATGATAATTGTGATTTCCATAAACTATTTTGAATTTTTTCTTGCTTCGAATTTTTTTGCATAATGTCTTCTAAAGAAAAACATAAGCAATGATAGTGAGGCAATACCAAAAAAAAGTAAATGCTCTTGAGAGTCGGGGTTCCAAACATCTAATGCCTTGTATACAAAAAAAACGGCTGCAAAAAGATAAATGTAAGGGGTGTATTTTAAATATTTCATTATAAATAATTATTAATTAGCCTGATCAATTTCTCCGGTGATGCTTTGGGAATTAACAATTTTAAAATCTTTGCTAAAATCAATTCCTTCGCCGTAAGAAACTCCTTTCGGGTCTGTAAATTTAAACTTTTTTTCGGTATAAAACCACTCATTTTTTTGATCAAAATACAACTGAGAAGTTTCTAATACTTGTCCCATTTCATTCGTGATTCGCACATTTCCCTGCAAGTCTATTAAGTTTGGGACTTTATAGGAAACTGCATAATTTGAGGTTACAAAAGTTCTTTTATTATTTATGTCAAATAAAGTTACGTTTATGCCTTTAGGAAATTCAGTAAACGGAAAGGTCACCGAGGCATAATCTAACATTTTAGGACTAATCAATATTGATTTTATTCTACCGGAATCGGTATATTTCATATTAAAATCGTCAGCCTCACCACTAGGAGCAAATTCTGAAAAATTTTGTTTTTGGACTTCCTTAAAATTACTTTCACAAGAAAAAAAAGCCATTACTAAAAGCAGTAAAAGAGTACTATTTCTAATAGAGAATTTATTGAAAGTCATAATTTAGGACAATTTAAATCTAAAAAAAATCAAATTAGACTACTATTAATTCTAATAGAAACGTCTTTTTTGGAACCATTTATCATTTAGTGATAGTCCGATGGAAATATTAGTATAATTTTCCTGTACTAAATTAGCCGAAGTTGTTCCTCTTTGACCGTACTCCAAACCAATATTAATATTGGAAAACACACCCATAAGTGGCAAGCCAACACCGGCAGTTACTGCGTAATCTTTTATGGAAGTAGAGTTGATAATTAATCCGGTATTTTCATATCTCAAACCACCTCTATAAATAATTTTTTCATAGTATTTTGAGAAGGAGTTATAATTTGGGATGTAAAATCCACCTAGAGAAATTCTTGTCGAATTTTCATAATTTACATTATTTATGTCGTTGAATCTGTTGCCCATGTCACTGCTTTTTTGGAAGGTAACTTCCGTTCCTAGCATCCATTTTTTACTTTCACTTACACCAAAACCTACTGCAAATTTTGAAGGTAAGGTTATAGTAGTATTGGCAACATCAACATCTAAAGGCTGCACAAGAATTTCAGCTCCTGATGAGGAATATTGAATAGTAGCAATATTTCTTGAGTTGGAAGAACTTAATTTAGAATCGGGAGAATACGTTAAACTTGCGAACCAATTGATTTTTTTATTAATTGGGGTGGTAAAGTTAATACCTGCATTCAAAGTTCCTCCGTTAATGTCAGAAAGATTTTTCTCTCTTGAGCCGTATTGTATTCCATCAATAAATCGGAAAGAATAAGTTTGAATTTTACCAAAATTATAACTATAATCAATTCCTACGCTCAATTTTTTTGTTAATGAATAACCAATCCCAAAAAAGACTTTATTGATACCCCCAGTTCCTGAAAATTGTTTAATTTCTTCAGGACTAGTTGCTGTTGCCGCAATATTTGATTGAATATTATAACCAACAGAAGAGAAAGGCATTAAACCAAATCCCACTCCAATTTTCCCCAAAGGAAGACCTACTGCTAGGTAATCCATTGCAGTTCTTCTTGCTTTTTCATTTTGAGAATTGGTAGACAAATCAGTGGTTAGGTAAGTACCCCCTAGAGAAAAGGTAGTCAATTTTAGATTAGAATAAGAAGCAGGATTTTGAAAATTTAAGTGGATACTATCCGAGAAAATTGTCAAACCTCCCATTGCTCGATTTTCTGCAGTCCCTTTAAATTTTACGTCTCCAATTCCATAAAAAGAATAGGGTGAAGAAGTCCCTTGTTGGGCAAATGAAATTAAAGTAAAAAATAAAAAAGCGGGTACTATAAGTTTTTTAATCATTTTTGATTTTGTGTTGAAATGTTTGATTCAAACTCTCTAAAAGGAAATTTGAATTGGCAAATATGGTATTTTTTAATCGTTTAGCCAAAAATTCTGTGTCTCCACCAGTTAAAATTATAATAAATTTAGGATAAACGCCTTCATATTGAGAAATAAAACCTTCCATTTCGTTTATTACGCCATTTATTACACCTGAATTAATAGCTTCAAAAGTAGAATTACCAATAATAGGGATCGCATCGGATTCAGAATTTTGTCCTTTTATCGATTCCAAGGTCACCAAGGGTAATTTTGCGGTATAATTGTGTAGTGATTCAAATCTCAATCGGATTCCAGGTGAAATTGCACCACCGAGATAATTGTCATTTTCATCAATAAAATCATAAGTGATACAAGTACCCGCATCAATTACTAATCGATTTTGATTAGGGTATTTTAATACCGCTCCACTAGCCAAAACCATTCGGTCAATCCCTAAAGTGTTGGGCGTTGAATATTTGTTTTCAAAGGGAAGAGGCGAATCTGATGAAATAAAATGAATATTGACTTGATTTTCAAATTCTAAAAAGGCTTCTTTTGGTATATTCCCAACTGAAGCAACCACCAATTCTGTAGCTTTTTTATATTTATTTAAAATAAAATGCAGCTCATTTCGAAGCTCCTTACTGCTAAAATGAAACTGTTCTAAAAGGGTATTCCCCTCAAATACAGCTACTTTAATCCTAGTATTTCCGATATCGACTGCTAAAAGCATAATTTATAATTAGAAGCGGTAAAGGTACGAATTGATTTTTTTTAATAATTGTTTTGTATAAATTAAAATTCGCCCTATATTTGCCCCCGCTAAGCAAGGTACCTTAGCTCAGATGGTAGAGCAATGGACTGAAAATCCATGTGTCCCTGGTTCGATCCCTGGAGGTACCACAAAAACCCCTCATAGTCTATAGATTATTAGGGGTTTTTTGTTTTTGTATAAATAAAAAAACCACCTGCCGAAACAGATGGTTTTAATAACAACTAACAAAAATAAATTATTTTTTTACTAACTTTAAAGTAACTTCTCTATCGCTAGTGTCTGTAACCTTAACAAGATAAATCCCATTGTTTAAATCGCCAATTTCAAATTGAGATTCACTACTAAAATTACTTTTAAAAATTTTCACCAATTGTCCCGTCATAGAATAAATTTCAACATTAGTGGTAGTTGCACTTAATGTGAAATAATTTGAAGTAGGATTTGGAGAAAGGCTTATCGCTTTAGTAATTTCATTGTCATTGACACTTAAAGCAGGTAGTTTATTTCCATAAACAAAGTACTGACCCGCATTAATAGCAATAGGAGCGTTTACATCGGTAACGTTAATGCTTGAATTATCCATCAAATTATACCATGTCCCAGTATACGGGAATGAGGGTACTACAGTTAAATTGGCTACAGAAAAGTTTGCCAATACCACCACGTTTTTCAATTGAGTAGACGGCAAAGCATTATCAAATATGTAAATTCTTTGCTTCACATTATTTCCATCAGGGCTAATAGCATAACTGCCTTCAAAAACCGGTTCGTTAATTTTTAAAGCGTTCATTTTAGCCCAATCGTTGTAAATTTTAGCCCTTTCGGTTACTCCCAACCAGTTTCCAGTCCATTGAGGCTGCGGCTTGGTGTTCAACTTGCAATCTCCAGGTGTAGGATCAGATTCGGTATTTACGCTCCCATTGTTACAGTCGTAAATAGAATTTTGCATCCCTAAAGCAGCAAAATGCCATATCATTTTTGGCCCTGGAACTAATAATGAGGTAGCTCCAATTGCTGACATTCTTCCTAAAGCGTTGTTCAAATTTCCAAATGGAGAAGCCGTTCCGCCAGAATTTCCATAAGTCATCGCACTGTACATTAATCTTTCTTTATCATGACTTTCTGGATAACCCATTACCCTTTTTCCTAAAAATCCGGTGTGAGCATCACTACCAATTCTATAAATATCTGCTCCATTAGCAAAACCTTCAATAAGTTGGGTATAAGCATAAGTCATCTCGCTCCACATCATTACCCCTTTACTTGGCGTCTCTGATAATCTGTAATTTGCCCATTCTTTTTCTTCGTTATCAGAACCTAAATGCTCGAAAATAGCATAATGAGTTGGATCTAAACCCCAAGAATAATCAGCATAATTTTTCAAAACATCTACTCTATCTTGCTGATAAGCATTCGTATTGGCATCGCTACCGGTAGCATTTTGCGTAAAGCCTTTGGTCAAATCCCAACGAAATCCATCTATTTTAAACTCTTCAATCCATTGTTTAATTACTCGTTTAACATACGTTTGAGTACGGGATTGTTGGTGATTAAAATCATTCCCCACACTATAACTATGTGTTGCAACCATGTTAAAATAGGGACTGTCGGATGCAGGTCCGCCCCAGCCATCACCATCTGGATCATTCATCCACATTCTATTCATTGCGTTTCTTCCAAAGGCATGGTTTAATGCTATATCTAGAATTACCGCTATGCCGTTTTGGTGACATAAATCTACAAATTCCTTCATTTTCTCTTTAGGACCGTAGAATTTATCTAAAGCCATATGATACGAAGTGTTGTAGCCCCAACTTTCATTTCCTTCAAATTCCATTACGGGCATTAATTGAATGGCATTTACTTTTAGATTTTTGAAATAATTAATTCTATTAATCAATCCTTGAAAACTTCTAGTATCATCGAAATCTCTTATCAAAACTTCATAAACTATTAAATCTTCTTTTTTAGGTTTGTTAAAATTGGTTACCTGCCAATTGTAAGGCGATTCTCCAGTTTTTAACACCGTAACTTCTCTTTCTTGACCAGAAGGGTAAGCAGGAAGATTTGGATAATTAGAAGCTGGAATATAGGGATCATCAAATGGCGATAAAACTAAAGTTGAATAAGGATCTGCCGTTTTTACAAACACTGGGGAACCAACGATTGGAGTCATGTCTACCACCCAATATTGGTAATTGTAATTTACTCCAGGCGTTAGACCTGTTAATTCTAACCAAAATTTACCTGAAGCAGGATCTTTTTTCATTGCAAAATTAATCGTAGGTTGGTAGTTGTTAAAGCTTCCTGCCACATAAACAAAATCTTTTCCAGGGGCGTCTACTACCAAAGTTGCCTTAGACGTATCTGAATTATAATTTATTCCATCTACTAATGTGTTTGATGGTAGTGCTTGATTTACTGTACCCGGATTAACCAATACATTAAAAAACTTAGATTGAGTAGCTCCTCCTAAGGAAATAACCAATTCATAGTTTTGGTTAGTTGTAATATTGGAGTGAGTATAAGAATAGGTTGAAGCGCTTGACACCGTATTGATACTAACTCCGTTTGCCTTTAAGTTATAACTAGCATTACCGCCGGTATTATTAGCAGAAATAGATAGACTTCCTCCAGAATTTATTATTGTGGTACTGTTTATAGTTGGCTGAACCAATGTAGATTGGAATGCACCAACATTTAATTCTAAATCTACTGTTTGAGCTGTACCCGTATCACTTCTAAAAACTAAATTGATTTTTGTAACAGCCCCTGTGGTAACTCCATAATAGGAAAGAATGGTAGGAGATAATGTTAATCTATATATATTTCCTGAAACTAAAGTCAATGCAGGCTGAGTGGTATTATTTCCCCAACTCCCTAATACATTTGACCAAGCAGTTCCATTTAAAGTAACTCCTGTGTGCGCATATATCGTTCCGGTGTAGGCAGCTAATCCCGTTCCAGTTTTATCAAATAAAATCGTTGCCGACTGATTTGATTCTGGGGTGACCCCACCTTGCCAAGACACTTGTGAAAAGCCAAGACTACTAATAAATAGAAAAATAAAAAAAAGGTATAGATTTTTCATGGTGTTTTGATATTATAAAAAGGGCTTTCATAAGAAAGCCCTTTTATATAAATAATAAAATAAATTATTGGATTGTGTAAGTGTAAACTCTTGGGTTACTTAAGTCTAAAGTAATTGTTTTAGTTCCCGCTGGAGTACTGATGTTAGTTCCACCTTCGTCAAGTGAACCATCAGCTCCTGTATCTCCATAGTTTAAAGTCCAAGCTCCATTAGCTCTGAATTTCATTCCATCGTTTGGAGCAGATTGAGCAGATAATGTTACTGTTACAGTCCACTTTCTAGTCGTTGGATTGTAAGTCATTGGAGTATCTGTTCCCCAACCACCTGGAGTACCGTTTCCGATAATAGCCCAAGTTGTTCTTTCTTGAGAATAAGTAAGTGCAGTTGTATTGGCTTTCAATCTGTAGTATCCAGCTGGTACAGCGTTACAATTTACCTCATTTGTTAATCTCAATTTGTTAGTGAATGTTCCGTCATCACCCCAATCGTCATTACCCCAGTTGAAGTTTCCTGCGTTATCAGGAGCAACAAATTTAAATCCACCATCTAACCATACATAACCTTCATAGTTAGTTTGTCCGTAACCAGCAGAAGCTAATTTAGCAGCCGTTCCTGGTGTCCATCCTTGGTGATTTCCTGGTACTGCAATAGTTGGTAAAGCAGTAGTATAAGGAGTGATTAACACATTGATAGTGTTTGAATATTGAACTACACTTCCTACAGCCGCTTTAACACGAATATCAATACTTCCTTGAGTGAATGGTCTTAAACCTGCAGAAAGAACTGCTCCGTTTAAATCAGCAACGCTCCAAGTAAGGTTAGTAGCAGTTGTAGTTCCAGCTGGAGTAATAGCAGCAAAACTAGTTCCTGTTACAGCAATTTCTACTGTGTAATCCACTTGTGTTGGAGTGGTGAAGTCAGCAGCGCTCCATGTCATTGTAATGGCAGGGTTAGTTGCTAAAGCAGGAGTTAATACTGTTGAAGCTCCTGTTTGTGGTGTTAATATTGAGAAACTACCTTTAGCTTGTGCTAATTGGTAATTTTGTTCATCCGAACAAGATCCTAAAGTTGCAAATACGATTGCAGCTATGATAATTTTAAATGTATTTTTCATTTTAAATATTTTTTTATTAAACTATAATTTTTAGTAACCCGTATTTTGTGTAAGATTTGAATTGGCTGCCAAACTTTCAGCTGGCAATGGATATAATTTATAATACTGTGGCAATGCAATACCATTGATTCCATTTCCTTTCCAAGCCCAGTTATAACTTCCACCAGTAAATTTTCCAAAACGAATTAAATCTTGTCTTCTATGTGCTTCCCAGTGCAATTCTCTCAAACGCTCATCAAGAATAAAGGCTAAATTTAAATCTGATGCTGCAATTGTTTGACCGTGAGCTCTTGTTCTTAAAGCATTTACATAACCTAAAGCCTGTGCACTTGTAGCTCCTATCCCTCCTCTTAATTGACATTCAGCAACCATTAAATAAACATCTGCTAAACGGAACAAAGGAAAATCAGTATCTACAAAACCATGATCTGAACCATTTGCTCCAGTTGACGTTTTGTTAGTAAATTTAGCAATAATATATCCTGTATCTCTATCAGAAATAGTTGATATTATTGGATTTCTGTTTGCTGTTATTAACGTTTTTCTGGCATCGTTTGCAAAACTAGCGTCTGCAAATTTTTCTCCAAATTGTTTTCTAACACGCAAAGCTCCACCCCATCCGCCAACTCCAAGAGTAGCACCATTTCCTTCAATTGAACCTACTTCTCCATTGATGATAACCGTAGTAGGACCATAATTTTGAGTTGTTCTTCCATCAGATTGTAATGGGAAAATTATTTCGTTTTTAGCACTGTTAGTATTACTGTCAGCCATAAAATTGTGTTGGTAGTTCGTTGCCAATTGGTAACCTGCTCCTATTATTTTATTTGCATAAGTAATACATTCAGTATATTTTGCAGTTCCGAAATAGCTTTCAGAGTTCAAATACATTTTAGATAAAATCATCCAAGCCAATCCTTTGTCTGCTCTACCGAATTCGTTTGCTCTGGCATCTGCCAAATTACTGTCGATTTCTAAAGCTTTCAATTCTGTTTCGATGAACGTAAAAAGTTGTTCTCTATCGTACTGTGGTCCTTTGAAATCTCCAAC
>CALPNL020000002.1 GCA_943324925.2 Chitinophaga pinensis
AAAGGAAGGTCGAGATATCTTATCATTAGATTTAAATACATTAGAATATAGAGCAGCTAAAAAAGCGTCTTTTGGAACATTAGAATTAACCAAAACAATCTCTAAACCAATTGATCGCTTCAAAATATTGGTAACTGGAAAAGACAAAGCGGGAGAATTTTACCGAAAGAGTTTTGCATCTATGTTTGCCTATGTTTCGAATAGAATTCCTGAAATAGCAGATGAATTGTACAAAATTGACGATGCCATGAAAGCAGGTTTTGGTTGGGAAAATGGTCCTTTCGAAATTTGGGATGCCATTGGAGTAACCAAAGGAATTGAAATAATGAAAGCTGAAGGTTTAGAACCCAATTCTTGGGTGAATGATATGTTAGATTCTGGAAATTCGAGTTTCTATTCAGTAAAAGATGGCGCAACCTATTATTATTCTATTCCAAATAAAGTACAAACTAAAGTCCCTGGCCAAGATGCTTTTATCATCTTAAATAACATTCGCGAAAGTAAAAAAGTATGGAGTAATAGCGGGGCGATTATTCAAGATTTAGGTGATGGGATTTTAAATTTAGAATTCCAATCAAAAATGAATACTATTGGTGGCGACGTCTTACAGGCAATCAACAAAGCCATTGATTTATCTGAAAAGGATTATCAAGGTTTGGTTATTGGAAATCAAGCAGCAAATTTTACTGTGGGAGCCAATATCGGAATGATATTTATGATGGCTGTTGAACAAGAATATGACGAATTAAATATGGCCATTAAAATGTTCCAAGATACCATGATGCGAGTTAGATACTCTGGTATTCCAGTAATTGTAGCGCCCCACGGAATGACTTTAGGAGGTGGATGCGAGATGAGCATGCATGCCGATAAAGTGGTGGCTGCTGCTGAATCTTATATCGGACTCGTGGAATTTGGAGTTGGTGTAATTCCCGGTGGAGGTGGCTCTAAAGAAATGACATTGAGAGCTTCTGATTTATTCCGAAAAAATGATGTTGAATTAAATGTGCTACAAGAATATTTCTTAACTGTAGCCATGGCAAAAGTTTCAACTTCTGCCTATGAAGCTTTTGATTTAGGCATCTTACAACACGGAAAAGACATTGTTGTAGTCAATAAAGACCGACAAATTGCTGAAGCTAAAAAGCACGCTTTATTAATGGCAGAAGCTGGTTATACCCAACCTATTCGCCGTAATGACGTTAAAGTTTTAGGAAAACAAGCCTTGGGAATGTTCTTAGTTGGAACTGATCAAATGGAGGCTGGAAAATACATTTCAGAGCACGACAAGAAAATCGCAAATAAACTGGCTTATGTTATGGCAGGAGGAGATTTATCAGAACCTACTTTGGTATCAGAACAATATTTATTAGACATAGAAAGAGAAGCCTTTTTGAGTTTGTGTACCGAAAGAAAAACACTGGAGAGAATTCAGTTTATGTTAACTAAGGGAAAACCGTTGAGAAATTAAAAATAGATAAAAGATTATAGACAGATAGATGAAAGATAAATTCTGTTATTGAAAAAAACTATCAATCTATTATCTCATTGTCTATCATCAAAAAAATAGAAAAAATGAAAACAGCCTATATCGTTAAAGCATACAGAACAGCCGTTGGAAAAGCACCTAAAGGCTTATTTAGATTTAAGCGCCCGGATGAATTAGCAGCGGAAACCATCCAATTTATGATGAATGAATTACCAGAATTCGACAAAAAACGCATCGATGACGTAATGGTTGGAAATGCCATGCCAGAGGCTGAACAAGGTTTGAATATGGGACGATTGATTTCCTTAATGGGATTAAAAATCGAAGATGTCCCTGGGGTAACTGTCAATAGATATTGTGCCTCGGGACTTGAAACTATTGGAATGGCAACAGCTAAAATCCAATCAGGAATGGCAGATTGTATAATTGCAGGAGGTGCGGAAAGTATGAGTTTTATTCCAATGGGAGGTTATAAACCAACACCAGATTATGCTGCTGCAAAAGCAGGGAATGAAGATTACTATTGGGGAATGGGATTAACTGCAGAAGCGGTTGCTCAACAATACAATATTTCTAGAACAGACCAAGATGAATTTGCTTTTAACTCGCATATGAAGGCATTGAAAGCACAATCGGAAGGTAAATTTGACAAACAAATTGTTCCTATAACTATTGAGCAAACTTTCATCAATGAAAATGGAAAAAAAGAAACCAAATCATATGTTGTGAATAAAGATGAAGGTCCTAGAGCAGCAACTTCGTTAGAAGCTTTGGCTGGACTACGTCCTGTCTTTGCTGCAGACGGAAGTGTAACAGCAGGAAATTCTTCCCAAATGAGTGACGGCGCGGCATTTGTTTTAATTATGAGTGAAGAAATGGTTAAAGAATTCAACCTCACTCCTATTGCAAGATTAGTAAATTTTGCATCTGCAGGTGTTGAACCAAGAATTATGGGAATTGGCCCTGTGAAAGCAATACCAAAAGCATTAAAACAAGCAGGATTACAATTAAAAGATATTGATTTAATTGAACTAAATGAAGCTTTCGCCTCTCAATCATTAGCAGTAATTAGAGAATTGGGGTTAAATCCTGACATTGTAAATGTAAATGGAGGAGCCATTGCTTTAGGCCATCCACTTGGTTGCACTGGAGCTAAATTATCGGTTCAATTGTTCGATGAAATGAAATTACGAGGTAGTAAATACGGCATAGTAAGTATGTGTGTAGGAACAGGACAAGGTAGCGCAGGAATATTTGAATTATTTTAATTAGATAATTAGAATCAAAAACATAGTCATGATAGAAAAAACAAGAGGAGGTCAATTCCTAGTAAAAGAAACAAAATGTGAAGCTATTTTCACACCTGAAGACTTCAATGAGGAGCAATTAATGATGCGAGATTCAGTAAAAGAATTTGTAGACAAAGAGATTTGGCCCTACAAAAACCGATTTGAAAATAAAGATTTCGCCCTAACTGTGGAAACAATGAAAAAGGCAGGAGATCTCGGATTTTTGAGTGTTGCAGTGCCAGAATCTTATGGCGGAATGGGAATGGGATTTGTAAATACCGTGCTGGTTTGCGATTATATTTCAGGCGCCACTGGTTCGTTTTCAACTGCATTTGGTGCACATACAGGAATTGGTACTATGCCAATAACATTGTATGGAACTGAAGAACAAAAGCAAAAGTATGTTCCAAAACTAGCATCTGGCGAATGGTTTGGTGCTTATTGCTTGACAGAACCAGGAGCTGGATCGGATGCAAATTCTGGAAAGACAAAAGCAGTTTTATCAGATGACGGAACACATTACAAAATTACAGGACAAAAAATGTGGATTTCAAATGCTGGATTTTGTTCTTTATTTATAGTATTTGCAAGAATTGAAGATGACAAAAACATTACTGGTTTTATTGTTGAAAATGATTCTAGTAATGGAATTTCAATGGGCGAAGAAGAACATAAATTAGGAATTCGTGCTTCTTCAACTCGTCAAGTTTTCTTTAATGAAACTAAAGTACCTGTTGGAAATATGCTGTCTGAAAGAGGAAATGGATTCAAAATAGCCATGAATGCTTTGAATGTTGGAAGAATAAAATTGGCAGCAGCTTGTTTAGACGCTCAACGTAGAGTAACTACAGGAGCTATAAATTATGCTGTAGATAGAGTTCAATTCAATACTTCTATTTCTCAATTTGGTGCTGTTAGACAAAAAATAGCGGAAATGGCAACCTCTTGTTATGCTGGTGAAAGCGCAACTTACAGAGCCGCAAAAGATATTGAAGATCGAATAATTGCAAGAGAATCAGAAGGTGCATCACATCAAGAAGCAGAATTAAAAGGTGTTGAAGAGTATGCTATTGAGTGTTCGATTCTGAAAGTAGCCGTTTCTGAAGACGTACAAAAATGCGCTGATGAGGGAATTCAGATTTTTGGAGGAATGGGTTTTTCAGAAGATACTCCAATGGAAAGTGCCTGGCGTGACGCTAGAATAGCCCGCATTTATGAAGGTACGAATGAAATTAACCGAATGCTTTCCGTTGGAATGTTAATAAAAAAAGCAATGAAAGGTCATGTTGACTTGTTGGGGCCTGCATCACAAGTTCAAGAAGAATTAATGGGGATTCCGTCATTTGATGTGCCAGATTATTCAGAACTATTTGCGGAAGAAAAAGAAATGATAGGTAAAATTAAAAAGGCGTTTTTAATGGTTGCTGGTGGAGCTGTTCAAAAATATGGTCCTGATTTAGAAGGTCACCAACAATTATTAATGGCAGCTGCCGATATGTTAATTGAAATTTATATGGCAGAAAGCACTATTCTTAGAACAGAAAAAATTGCTAAAAATAATGGCGTAGAAAAAGTTCAGGAACAAATTGCAATGGCTAGATTGTATCTTTATAATGCAGTTGATATTATTAATTTAAAAGGTAAAGAAAGTATTATTTCATTTGCTGAAGGCGACGAGCAAAGGATGATGTTAATGGGATTACGTAGATTTACAAAATACACTAATATGCCAAATATAGTTGCACTAAGGGAAATAATCACTACAAAATTAGTTGACAAAAATGAATATTGCTTTTAAATCTCGGCACTAGAAATGTTGGTTTTGGTATAAAGGTCACTTTGTAATTATTTACAAAATGACCTTTTTTTTTGATGTTTATATTTTAATATAAAATTAAATAAAAGAAGCTTTTTTATAATTTTTAAATAGTTAATTTTATGAAAAATTAAATCTCTAATTATGAAAAAAATAATAGTTTTATTCGCTCTCTTAATTTCAGTTATTATTGGCTGTAAATCAAATTCTTCAAACGGGGTTACCTCAAAAATAAACGTAATTTTTGAACCAAAAAGTAACAGTAATGTTAATGGAACTGGATTTTTCAGTGAAAAAAATGGTCAAGTTACTTTTACCGCAAAATTCACAGGATTAAAACCAGGAATTCACGCCATCCATATACATGAAAAATCAGATTGTAGTGCCGCAGATGGAAGTTCTGCCGGAGGCCATTGGAATCCAACTTTCAAAAAACATGGTAAATTGGGAGAAGGTGAAGCTCACAAGGGAGATATTGGTAATTTTACTGCTGATGAATTTGGAAATGGCAGCATTACTTTTACTACCTCAGAATGGAGTATCGGAGGTGATGATACAACTAAAGATATCTTAGGTAAAAGCTTAATCGTTCATCAAGGACCTGACGATTACATCTCTCAACCTTCAGGGAATTCAGGAGCTAGAGTAGCATGTTCAGCAATTATCAAATAAAAATTAAATTAGCGTAAAACTCATTTTTAATATTATAAATTATATAAATTTGTCGGTATAATTTATGAAATGATAAACCCATCTGCTTCCGGCTGGATAGATAAATTTTTCTCTGATCAAAAGTCGATAACAAACCTTGTTATTGAAAGTACTGACGTTTTTTATTCAAATATCAGAAAGACTGGGTTTATTTACGGATATATAGTTAATTTAGACACTAAATTTACTATTGATACCCTGGGATGGACAGAAGATGAAATGTCTAAGGTTGCTTTATTAAATTCCTTATTTAGGATTTATCAAATAAATACCAACGACTCAAATTCTGAAGATTTTATTTCTAAAACAGTTTTGTTTTATAATGAAATGCATCCTCAAGGGTTTAATTTATTAAAGAAAATTCTTCCTAACAATTCCGCTTCAACTAATCTAGAGAAAATTATTGATGGGAGAATTCAAACTAATATTGATATTATCAATAAACAGTTTTCCCATGTCCTAACCAACGCCCTTCTTTTTATCGATTTACTAGCCTTCAATTACTATCTTATAAATGAAACTATTCCTGAAAAATATATTAAAAAAATTGAGGAAACGATCATAGGTATAGTTTCTTTGGCACTTAAAATTAAATCCAATAAAACGAACTATGATGATTTACTAATCAAATTATTAGAGGCATCTGTTCGTTATAGTAAGTTTTCTAAAATCAGTATTCAAAATCTCGAGGAATTAAATTTGGATTATTTTACTATGGATATAGAAAAATATTACTTAATTGATTTGGCTGGGATGGCATTATGGAGTGACGAAAAAATAGAAAAAAACGAAGCCTTTTTCCTTCATCATTTAGCTGAAATAATGTCGATTTCAGATCAATTTGTTGAAAAGAGTATTCATAATACAAATGAATTTATTAACAAATACAAAGAGGAAATCCCCTATTTTAAATATTCAAATCCCGTAAAACATTTCTTTGATCATACTACCCAAAATGTGGAAGTATTAATTAGCAGAAATAAAAATCGACTATTAAAAGAAATAACCGAAAGCAAAGAACTAATGTTACTACTTGCTAAATCTACCCGTAGAGATTTGGATGAAAAGGAAAAGAAAAAAGTAAAAAAACAATTATTAGATATTTGTAAAACAATTCCTTCACTTACCATTTTCTTGTTACCAGGCGGTTCATTATTACTTCCTATATTAATAAAATTTATTCCTAAATTATTACCTTCCGCTTTTAATGAAAACTTAGAAGAGGGATAAAAAAACCACTCGAAAGTGGTTAAAATTTTAATTGGTATACGTCATCTAAATCTTTATCAGAACTAAAATTAACTTTTAAATCGGTTACAAAACCGGAATTCAATCCATAAGTCCAACCATGAAGCGTTAAATCCTGACCGTTTTTCCAGGCTGATTGAACAATTGATGTTTTAGCTAAATCAAAAACTTGCTCTTTAACGTTTAGTTCTACGAAAGTGTTAAATCGTTCATTTTCATCTGTAATTGAATCTAAATAATCCTGGTGCAAACGGTAAACATCTTTAATATGTCGGATCCAGTTATCAATAATCCCAATAGAATCATTTCCCATGGCGGCTTTTACACCACCACAACCATAATGACCGCAAACAATAACATGCTTAACTTTCAATACATTAACTGCATAATCTAAAACACTTAACATGTTCATATCAGAATGCACTACCATATTTGCAATATTTCGATGAACAAAAACTTCACCAGGCTTAGCTCCAATAATTTCATTAGCGGGAACGCGACTATCAGAACATCCAATCCACAAAAGTGGCGGAGTTTGACCTTTTGCCAAGTCCTTAAAATAATTTGGATCTTTTTCTAAAGCGTTTTCAACCCAAATTTTATTATTATCTAATATTTTTTTATAAAAATCACTCATCGATTTAATTTTATTACAATTTATGATGTTAGCACTACCGATAAAAATACAAATGTATGCAAATACTATTCGAAATTCATAGAATAAAATTCTTAATTGTTATTTTCCTTTTTCACCATTTTTCTTTTTACAAAATCATAATGATGTTCAATAGTCACATGGTTTGGAGATTCAATTGAGTTTTCTAAATTATAAGACTTTTTAAACCCTTTTAATTTTACTTTTATATTATTGTCATTTGCTCTAGTGGCTTTAAATTCTCTAATTAAATCTAAGATATCATGGGCAATATATATCGTTTCCGAAGCATCAATAATTACTTTTGTATTTTCTGGTATTTCATTTAAAGTCGATTTGATGGCTGCTTTATTTAAAAAAGAAACTTCTTGTGCTAAATTAATATGAATAATATCTCCATCTAAATATTCCTCTTTCTTAAAACTATAAGCTCTTTTTAAATTCCCTTTTAATACAAATAGTATACTGATAATCATCCCTAAAGCTACTCCTTTTAATAAATCAGAAAATACAACGGCTAAAAATGTTGCAATAAAAGGGATGAATTGGTATTTTCCTTTAGCCCAAAAATGTAAAATCGTTTTAGGATTTGCTAATTTATAACCTACTAAAAGTAAAACAGCAGCTAACGTAGCTAATGGGATTTTATTTAAAATAGTTGGGATTGAAATAACACAAATTGTCAATAATAATCCATGTATAATTGCAGATAATTTTGATTTTGCACCTGCAGTATTATTAGCAGATGTTCTTACTACAACTGAAGTCATTGGCAAACCACCAAGTAACGAACTTATTACATTTCCAATACCTTGAGCTTTCAATTCAACATTGGTATCGGTAAATCTCTTTTGTTCATCCATTCTATCTGCTGCTTCAATACACAATAAAGTTTCAATTGAAGCCACAATAGCTATTGTAATTCCAATAATCCAAACCTTAGCATTTGCTAAAGCTGAAAAATTAGGTAAAATAAAAATATTCTTAAATTCCTCGATAGAGTTTGGAACAGGCAAACTAACTAAATGCTCGCTTTTTATAGAAAAACTACTTCCTGAAAAAATGAAAAACTCATTCAATAAAATACTCATAATTACAGCTACTAAAGCTGGTGGAACTAGTTTAATCTTATTTAAAAATTCAAATTTAGTCCAAGTAATTAATATAAAAAGTGATAGTAAGGTAATAAAGATAGAACCTAATTGAACATGGCTAATCAAATGGAAAATTTCAGAAAAAGTGTTTTCAGAATCAGGTTGCAAGAAAGCCAAGTCACCTTCGTAATCCTTATCATAACCAAAAGCATGTGGAATTTGTTTTAAAAAAATAATAACGCCAATACCTGCTAACATTCCTTCAATTACATTAGTTGGGAAATAATTTGAAATACTTCCTGCCTTAATAAATCCTAAAATCAACTGAAGAATTCCAGCAATAAAAACGGCTGTTAGGAAGATGTCAAAAGCACCTAAGTCGGTTATTGCTGTTAGGACAATTGCTGTCAAACCAGCTGCCGGACCAGAAACACTCAAATGGGAAGTGCTTAAATATCCCACAACTATTCCTCCTATTATTCCTGAAATAATACCCGAAAATAAAGGGGCGCCAGATGCCATTGCAATACCTAAACACAAGGGTAATGCCACCAAAAAAACCACTAAACCAGAAGAAAAATCAGATTTAAGGTTTGCAAAAAAATTATTGTTTTTTGTCATAATACCTAATATAATAATTAATACAAAGAGAGTAACGCTAAATAAATGCGTTAATAAATGAGTAATTAAATCGTATCAGGTGGAGGAATAACTATTTTTTTTGAAACAGCATCGTGTTTATTTAAATTCTCTGAAAGAATAATAAATGACCTTTTTTGAGGATTAAAAAAAATATAAGTTAAAGATTCAATAATAAAATCAGTTTTGAGTTCTTTTTGAAATTCATCCGATTCGGAACTATCATAAAAAAACGAAACAACTCCTTTCTTTTCTAACAAGCTTAAAATAGTAGGCGTTGAAAGAAAAAATAGAAAAAAAAAGATCAGTACTTTTACCATTAATTTCATGTAGCAAAACTATATTTATTTATCTAAAAAAAATAGTAATTTTATTAAAAATTAAAATTAATTTAACAATAGTTTGTTTTAAAAAAATAATTGAATTTGAAATAGATTTGTACTATAAAATAAATTGATTGTTTTTATATTTGCATAACAAATTACTATTATGACAATTACCCAACTTCAATATGTTCTAGCTGTAGCAGAACATAAAAATTTTACTCTTGCTGCCGACAAGTGCTTTGTTACTCAGCCTACATTGAGCATGCAAATACAAAAGGTAGAAGAGGAATTAAATATTCAGATTTTTGACCGTACCAAAAAACCCATTCAATTAACTGAAATTGGTCAAAAAATAGTAAACCAAGCCAAGAATATTGTCAATGAAGCCGATCGGATGAAAGATATCGTTGAGCAACAAAAAGGTTTTATTGGTGGTGAATTTAAATTAGGAATTATTCCTACAGTAATGCCTACTTTATTACCCATGTTCCTCAACACATTTGTAAAAAAATATCCTAAAGTTAAACTCATTATTGAAGAATTGAACACGGATGATATTATTCTAAAATTGAAAAATGGTAATTTAGATGCTGCAATCGCTGCCACTCCCCTAAACGAAGATAAATTAAAAGAAATTGTCATTTATTACGAACCATTTGTAGCTTATATACCTGAAAAACATAGAATAGCCGATAAAAATGAAATTGAAGTATCCGATTTAAATTTAGATGAAATTTTACTATTACAAGACGGACATTGCTTTAGAGATGGTATTCTTAATTTATGTAAAAACCAAGATGTTGCTCCTGCCAATAATTTTCAAATTCAAAGTGGAAGTTTCGAAACCTTAATAAAATTAGCGGACGAAGGTTTAGGATTGACGCTACTTCCCTACTTACATACTTTGGATTTAAAAGAAAATGACAAACTAAAATTAAAACATTTTAAAGATCCAAAACCAGCTCGAGAAATCAGTTTAATATTTCCAAAAACGGAGTTAAAAATTCAAATTATAGATGCTTTAAGACAATCAATATCAGGTGTAATTCGAGGAGCAATTGCTTTTCAAAATGTAGAAATAATTAATCCTCTTCCTAAAAAATAATAAAAAAGGAGCTCATATAGCTCCTTTTTTATTATTTTATATAAATTAAACATTGTTTTAATTCTGGTTTTTGTTTGGTATAATTTAACAGCCAATCTGTGAGTTGTTCTATTTCATAGGGTAATAATTTTTTTAACGCTTTTTCGAGTTCTTTGCAAAAAAGTTTAGGATCAAAACTAACGCTTTCCAAAACATTCTTGGTGTAGGCAAACATTGATACTTTCATAAAAAAATAGATTAATTTTATTTTATTTTGATATCAAATATAATAAATCATAAAAATGTTATTGCAAATAATTCGTTAAAATTCACTTTTCAGATTTAGTTGCTCTAAACATTTCCCTTTTTCCTGGTGGTCCAGGTAGTTTTTCAACTTTAAATCCTACTTCAATCAAACTTCTTTTTACCACTCCCCTTGCTGCATAAGTAACCAGCGTTCCTTTTGATTTTAGCGACTCATACATTTTTCTAAAAATCTCAGTGCTCCATAATTCTGGTTGAACACGATAACCAAATGCATCAAAATAAATTAAATCAAATTTATCCACATCCTTTATTTGTTCGAAAAATTGTTTTCTTTTTGTTAATGTAAAAAAGGCATTTATTTCATTATTTATTTCCCATTCACAATCGTGAATTAGTTTAAAAACTTCTCTTTCAGAAGTTGCATTTAACTCAGTTACATAATTCATTTGTAAAATTTCTTCAGATGAAATAGGATAAGCCTCCACCCCGTAATAATCAATTTTTTGTTTTGATTTCTTGGCTTCTAAATAGGTAATGAAAGCATTTAAACCTGTTCCAAATCCAATTTCTAATAAACAAACTGGTTGACAATTGAATGTATTCAAACCGTTTTTAATAAAAACATGATAGGCCTCTTGTATAGCGCCATGTTTTGAATGGTAAGATTCATTCCAATCTGGTAAATGTATGGTTGTGGAGCCATCTAAAGTTTGAAGGATTTCTCTTTTCAAATTATTTGATGTATAACTTTTTTATCTTAGGAATAGGGCCGCCACATTTCACTTGATGACAGCTAACACAAGCATTTACTCCTTCATTAAAGTGTTGTTTTGCGTTTTTTGGGTCTTTATAAATCATTTCCTGAGACTTGATGAAAAGCGAAGCTTGTTCCTTAAAAAATTGATCATTATCCGATTCATCGGTCATAATCGCTTTATGAATATTTAGAAAATGACTAGGAAATTGACCAATGGTATCCCCCTTTTTTATTCTTTCTTTTAGTTTTTCATTTTCAATATACATGCTTTCCATCAAAGCAGCCATTTCTGACATTTGATACATTTCAAACTCTTTACCTGATTTATTTGATGTTTTACACTCTGCCTTCTCTGTATTTTTATTACATGACAGAAAAAAGAAAATAGATAATAATAAAAGATATTTTTTCATTTACTTTTTTATTAAAACTCCATCCGCCATAAATGAGTAGTTAGTTTTAGGTGCAACAATACTATCAATTGCAGCTTGAGATTTACCCTCATCTTTTGCGTAATGTTTTAATTCTTCAACAGATTCAATACTCACAAACGCTTTTCCATTAACTATAACTTCTCCTTTTTGCGCATTTTTAGGAACAAAAAAAGCATAATCTTTAAACTTTACAAACGCTTCTTTACCAGAAGGTAATTCAATAGTCATCCAACAACCCTTTTTCTGACAAACATTTTTAATTGTAGATTTGAATTTAATATTTAATGTGTCTCCAGGTTTTAGTTTATCATATTGAATCAACATGTCTTCGATAGAAATTGCTTTATCTGTAGAGATACTATCTCCGAATATTGCATAATCATTAGAAGAATTAGTAGCAATGGTCTCTTTTTTACAACTAGTTAAAGCAAAAAAGCAAATTATTAGGCAGGCGATTTTTTTCATAATGAAAGATTTAATTAATGAAATTTATTACATATGCAAAAATATGAGAATTTTTGAAATAAATTAGTAGAATTATCATAAAAACAGTTAAACCAAATACGGATTTTATGATATTTTTATTTTTTTTAATAAAAATAGAGTGTATCAACATAAAAGAATGGTTTTTTTATTAATTTAGCCGATATTTTTTAATATCATTTATTTAATATTATTAAATCGTAAATTCTTCATTTAGAAGTGTTTATAATAATTAATTATAATAATGTTTCATTATCATGAATTCAAATAACGAAAACAAAATTCAAATTTCTAAAATTTCAACCTCAAAAATTGAATCCATTGATTTTGATCACTTACCATTTGGAGAAGTTTTTACAGATTATATGCTATCCTGTGACTTTGTAAATGGAGAATGGGGAACCCCAACTATTGTTCCTTACGCCCCATTTTTAATGGATCCATCAGCTAAGGTTTTTCATTACGGACAAGCTATATTTGAAGGGATGAAAGCCTACAAAGACGAAAATGATTCTGTTTGGTTGTTTCGTCCAGAAGAGAATTTTATTCGTTTTAATAAATCAGCGGTAAGAATGGCAATGCCAGAAGTACCAGAGTCTATATTTATGGATGGGTTAAAACAATTAGTAGATTTAGAAAGAAACTGGGTAAAAAAGGGAATTGGAAGTACCTTATATATTAGACCTTTTATGATTGCTACAGGAACAGGTGTGATCGCTTCTCCTTCAAATGATTATAGATTTATGATATTACTATCGCCAGCTAAATCTTATTATTCGGGAGAAGTTAAAGTTATTATTGCTGAACATTTTAGCCGCGCTGCAAATGGAGGAATTGGAGCTGCAAAAGCTGCTGGTAATTATTCAGCACAATTTTATCCAACTAAATTAGCCAATGAAAAAGGATACCAACAAGTAATTTGGACCGATGATGCAACGCACACAAAGTTGGAAGAATCGGGAACTATGAATGTATTTTTCAGAATAAAAAATACTTTGTATACCGCACCAACAAGCGAAAGGATTCTAGATGGGGTAACCCGAAAAAGCTTAATTGCAATTGCAGAAAGAGACGGAATTGAATTATCTGTTCGACCGGTTTTTGTTGCTGAATTGGTAGAGGCTGCAAAAAATGGTACTCTAAAAGAAATTTTTGGAGCTGGAACCGCTGCTGTTGTCACTATAATTAAAGGGTTTTCATACCAAGACGTGTATTTTGAATTGCCGCCAGTAGAACATTCATTTGCAATGGACTTAAAAAATAAACTAACAGCTATCCAACACAAACTTGCAGAAGATACTTTTGGTTGGACTTTAAAAGTTTAAACATAAAAAAACCCTTAAAATAAGGGTTTTTTTTATGTTTAAAAGTTAAATAATTTTTGTAAAATCAGGTTTAAAATAATTAGGACCTTTCATTACTTTTCCATCTTCACGATAAATAGGTTTGCCATTACTGTCCAACTTACTCATATTACTTCGTTGAATTTCTTCAAAAACAGCTTCTATTTTATCGTGTAATCCATGTTCAATGATTGTCCCGCACAATATATATAGCATATCGCCTAATGCATCAGCAATTTCGATAAGATCATTATTTTGAACAGCTTCTAAATATTCTTCGTTTTCTTCTTTCATTAAATTATATCTCAAAACATTTTTGGACTCACCCAAATTAGCTTTTGGACTTTCGCTGTAACCTATTTCAAAGGCAGTATGAAATTCTTTAACGGCATTAAGTTGTTTAATCATAGTTTAGTAATTTAATTGATATTGGAAATAGTTACTTTTGAATACAAATTTAGTATTTTTGTGTAAAATAATAATATGTTTAGTAAAGGTCAATTAATTTTTGCAGCGATTTTCTTTATTTCATTTGTAATAGCTATTTCCTATTCTTACAGAAAAGACATTCTTGTTCATCAAAGAATATATAAGGGGAGCTATAAAATTGTAATTGGATTTATTGTTTTCATACTATTATTATTTGTTATTAAAATTTTCCTCAAGCATTAATTATATTTCAAGCCATAAAATTAAATTCAAAACTTATGAAAATATTAAAATATTTATTATTACTACTAATATTACTTTCTGTTGGAGGTAGCGTTTTTATTGCTACCCAAAAAAGTGATTTCATCACCGTTAAATCTGTTGTAATTAGAACTCCAAAAACAGCTGTTTACAATTATTTAAATGACAATAAAAATTATAAAGATTGGTATGTTTTCGATAGTAAATCCATTGAATTAAAGTATTCTAAAAATACTTCGGGCGCTGGCAGTTATTTTTCTTGGTCAGGAACAGAAGGCGAAGGAAAAACAACTGTTTTTAGTTCAATAGAAAATGACAGTATTGTACAAAAAACAGATTTAGACGGTGCTTTATCAGAAACAATTTGGAAATTGAAAGACACCATTGGCGGAACAAAAGTTATCTGTATTTCTAAAGGAGAAATGTCTTTTTCAAACAAGCTTAATTCCTTTTTTAATGGCGGTGTAAATAAAGTAATCGGAAGAAAATCAGAACTTAGTTTGAAAAATTTAAATCGAAGTTTGGATTATGAATTAAATACTTATTCAGTTGCATCAAATGGTGTAGTTTATAAAAAAGGTTGTTATTTTTTAAAACATACCATAAATACTAAATTGTCACGGTTGAATTACAATGTAAAAATTTTGATTCCCTATTTAATTAATTTTTCAAATCAGAATCAAATTATAATTTCGGGAAAACCATTTGTAATTTATAATTCAATTGATGAAAATAAAGAAATAACAAATATATCTGTTTGCTTACCAATTAAAAGAAGGATTTTTACAAGTTCGGGTAGTGATATAATTTGTAACGAATTAGAAGGCTATACTTCCATTAAAACTACTTTGTATGGAGATTACTCCCACAGAAAAACAGCTTGGAAAAAAGCAAAAGACTATATAACTAAATATAGAGAAACTGAAGAAAGAGCTATTCCAATGTTAGAAGTTTATAATAAAAGTTCTATTGATGGTTTAAGCCCTTCGAAATGGCAAACTACTTTATACACGGCGGTTCAGCCTAAATCCAATTCTGTCACTATAACTGCATCAACAACAAATGATAATATAGAAACTACTGAATTAGGACAGCAATAACTTATTTTATCTATTTTATTAAACCTTTACTCCTTTTATTAATCTTACAATAAAATTATTTATTTGGAAGAAAAAGAGTTCATATTACAACTATTAGATTCAAAAACTCAAAACAGTGCGTTTCAAAAACTCATATCCGATTATAAGCGGCCGCTATACAATCATATAAGGAATATTGTATTGGATCACGATGACACTAATGATGTATTACAAAATACGTTTATTAAAGTTTATCAGAATTTGAACAAATTTAAAGGGGAAAGTAAATTGTATTCTTGGATTTACAGAATTGCCACCAACGAATCGATAACTTTTATTAATAAAAAAGCAAAATTACGAGGATCTTCTAGCAGCGAAATAAAATCTAAAATAGTTGATAATCTTGAGGCTGACTCGCACTTTGATGGGAATGAAATTCAACTTAAATTACAAAAAGCGATACATACTTTGCCAGAAAAGCAACAATTGGTATTTAAAATGCGCTATTTTGAAGAGATAAAATATGATGAAATGTCTATTATATTAGGGACTTCTGTTGGAGCTCTAAAAGCTTCGTATCACCTTGCTGTAAAAAAAATTGAAATTTTAATGATTAAGGATTAAACCATAATAATATTTAATTGTCTAAAAAGCATGAAAGAGTTTAAATTAAATGATTACAATAAAATTACTACCGGGTTCACAATTCCTGAAGGTTATTTTGACCAATTTACAGTTGAATTAAACAATAAATCAAGTCTCGCTAAAACTGAGGTAAAAGTTGTTTCAATTAAAACAAAAAGAGAGTTAACTTTAGTTGCAGCAATAGTAGTGGTAGCTTTATCGGTAAGCGTTTATTCAAAAATAATCATTAGCAATTCTGATGAAAATAATACAACTGAAAATTACATTACAAATCATTCGGAAATTAGCCAATACGATTTAATAACATTATTAGATAAAAAAGATATTGAAAATTTAAGTATTGAATTGAATAATAATAACTCGAAAAATGATGACGAATTTGTCAACTCTAATGCTATAGATAATTATTTAACGGAATAAATTGAAATAAAATGAAAACTAAAAACCACTTACTAACCATCTTACTATTATTTTCTTACAGCTTATTTGCACAAGGAAAAAAAATGCTTGAGAAAAAAGAAGAAATATTTGCTTTGAAAGTAGCATTTATAACTAATAAACTTCCTTTAACAAGTAGTGAAGCTGAAAAATTTTGGCCAATTTATAATGTATTTGAAGACAAACAATTTGAATTGAAACACGAAAAATCATTAGTATTCTTAAAGAGAATGGAAGATGGAGCATTAAGTAAAATGTCTGAAAAAGAGGCCGCAATATTATTAGCCAAAATGGAATCTAATGAAGAAGAAATTTTTCAAATGCGAAAAAAACTATTTATCAGTTTAAAACCTATTCTTAGTCAAGTAAAATTGATCAAGCTTAAAAAAGCAGAAGAAGAATTCAATAAAAAATTATTACTTCAATACATGAAAAAAGGGCCTAGAAAAAACTAAGCCCTTTTTAATTATTCAAATTCAAATAGAAACGGTTCAACCAACATTTTATCAGCAATTAAATATATCCTTTCAGAAAGGTGATCAGAGAATATCAAGCGTTGCGTTTTGATAATACTATTAGAAATTCTAACAATTTTAGTATCATGACGTAATTTTAAAATGGTGTCGGCATCGTCAATAATAAACATTTTCAAACGATTTACGTTATAACCAGCAGTAGAAAACATACTGCTTAATCGGTTTGGAGTCCCAATTAAAACATCAATGCCAGTAGAAATATAGTTTTTATCATATTCGAGATCTCCTTTATCGTGCACACCATAAACTCTTAAATCGGTTTTACTTCCAAATTTCTCGAAAAGTTCTTCCATTTCTAGTACTTTCTCTTTATCTTCAACTATAATCAATGCTCTTGGTGATTCCTCCCCTTCACAAACCAATTGCTGAATCACATTTAATACAATAGTTGCTGATTTGCCTGATCCTTTTGGAGAAATTACAATACAATCAGCACCACTTTTAATGGTTGAAAAAGTTTCACTTTGCATTTCGTTTGCATCAATTAATCCTTCTTCTACGAGAGCTTCTTGTAACTTTTCGTTTATTTTTTTTAGTTTCATAAGTAATTTAAGGCGCCATTTTTTTTCTGACTATTTACTTGCAAATAAATGAATATCTGTTTCGGAAATTTCATTTCCGCTAAGTATTATCAATCTCTCTACAATATTTCTTAATTCTCGAATATTTCCAGTCCAATCGTATTCTTGCATCAATTTTATAGCTTCAACAGAAAATGATTTGGGTGCAATTCCTTGTTCAGTAGTAATTTTTTCGGTAAAATGATTTATCAATAGCGGAATATCATCTCGTCTTTCGTTTAATCCTGGAACTTTAATTAAAATTACTGCCAAACGATGGTATAAATCTTCCCGAAAGCGTCCTTTTTCAATTTCCTTTTTTAAATCTTTATTTGTTGCAGCAATTACTCGGACATCTACTTTTATGTCTTTATCTGCTCCCACTCGAGTAATAACGTTTTCTTGTAATGCTCTTAAAACTTTGGCTTGAGCCGATAAACTCATGTCGCCTATTTCATCTAAAAATAAAGTTCCTTTGTCGGCCGCTTCAAATTTTCCTGCTCTGTCTTTTATAGCAGATGTAAAAGCGCCTTTTACATGTCCAAAAAGTTCACTTTCAATTAATTCAGATGGAATAGCAGCGCAATTAACTTCAATTAAAGGAAAGTTTGCACGCTCACTTTTTTCATGTAATTGATGGGCAACCAATTCTTTTCCAGTACCATTTGGACCTGTAATTAAAACTCGGGCTTCTGTTTTAGCTACTTTATCAACCATTGTTTTGATATGATTGATGGCCTCGCTTTCGCCAATCATCTCATAATTTTTACTTACAATTTTCTTTAGAATTTTATTTTCAACAACCAATTGTTTTTTATCCAAAGCATTTCTAACTGTATTCAATAATCGATTAAGATCTGGTGGTTTAGAAATATAATCAAAAGCGCCAAGACGCATAGTTTGAATGGCCGTTTCCATATCACCATGACCGGAAATCATTACAATTGGAATTTCGGGTTTAATTTTCTTAACCGCTTGGAGTAGTTCAACTCCATCCATTTTGGGCATTTTAATATCACACAAAACCAAATCATAATCGTTTTGTGCTATTTTTTGATATCCTATGCTTCCATCCTCAGCCTCATCTACTTGATAGGTATCGTTTTCTTCAGTTAGAATTTTGGTTAGCACCCTTCTAATTGAAGCTTCGTCCTCAATAATTAAAATTTTACTCATATGATTTTGGTTAGCAAATTAGTATTTCAACCATTTGTACAATTCTCTCCATGTTGGTTTTTTTCCATACATTAAAATTCCAACTCGGTATATTTTTGATGCAAACCAAACCACAAAAAAGAAAGTGCCAAAGAGAATTGTAATTGAAATTAATAATTGCCACCAAGGTACGCCAAAAGGAATTCTCATTAACATAACTATTGGTGAAGTTAATGGAATCATTGAGAAAACAGTCGCTACCGTTCCATGAGGGTCGTTCATTACCGTAAAAAATCCTATGTAAACTCCTAAAATCAATGGCAATATTATTGGTAATAAAAATTGTTGAGAATCAGTTTCATTGTCAACAGCAGCGCCAATTGCCGCATAGAATGAACTATATAAAAAGTATCCTCCAATAAAATAAATTACAAAACAAATTAACAACGTTGCTATAGGTAAATTCAATAATTCATTAAAATACAATTGTGCCATTGAACCAAATTCTTGTTGGGCATTCTGAAGCATTTCGGGTGGAATGTTCGAGGTTGGAGTTGCATTTATTCCGAAGAACATAGAAACAGAAAATACTAAAATCAATCCAACAATGGTCCAAATTAAAAATTGTAAAATTCCCGCCAATGAAGTTCCAATGATTTTGCCCATCATTAATTGAAATGGTTTTACAGAAGAAATGATAATCTCAATAATTCTATTTGTTTTTTCTTCAATTACACTTCGCATAACCATATTGCCATAAATAACAATAAACATCATGATTAGATATCCAAAAGCACCACCTATAGCAATTTTAATTTCATTGATCCCCTTTAAACTATCTTCACCAGTAGCTTTCTTAAGTTCTAAATTGACGTCAGCTTGAGCGTTACTAATTGCCAATGTATCCAGTTTAGCTAATTTAAAATTCTCATTGGTGATTTTATTTGAAATTACTTCTTGAACATGATCTACAAAATTAATACTTGGACTTTCATTAGAAATATATTGAATTTTGTTTTCCAAAGTTTTAAAATCACTAGTTTTTGGAATGTAAATTAACCCTTCATAGCTTTCGCTTTTTACACTGTCTTTAATACTATTTACATTACTATTGGATAGATTAATGTATTTATACTCTTCAGAATTTTTAAATTCAGATACAAAAATTCCCGTTTCATCGTAGACAGCTATTTGTTTAAGATCTGCTTTTAAAGAGCTCAAATAACTCACAAAAACACCAATTCCAACAAACAATAACGGACTCAAAAAAGTCATTACAATAAAAGATTTATTTCGAACTTTGGATATAAATTCTCTCTTAATAATTAATGCTAATATGCTCATATTGGATTTTTTTTTATTGACTTACAGTTTGAATAAAAATATCGTTCACAGTTGGTATTTTCTCTACAAAATGGGTAACTTGACCCCTACTAGTTAAAATATTCAAAAGTTCATTTGGCAACGAATTTCCTAGATTTATTTCTAATTTTAATTCGTTATTTAACGATTTGAAATTGGTAGGCTGAATTGAATAATTCTGAGTGATCGCCAACATTAATCCTTCTACATTATCGGTTAAAATTCCTACTTCAAAACTATTGGTTCTAAATTGTTTTTTTACGTCATCTAAACGACCTTCAATAAGTTTGTTGGACTGATGAATTAAAGCAATATGATCACAAAGCTCTTCAACGCTTTCCATTCTATGCGTAGAAAATATGATAGTTGATCCTTGTTCTTGAAGTGCAAGAATTTCGTCTTTTATAATATTAGCATTCACAGGGTCAAAACCTGAAAATGGTTCGTCAAAAATTAATAATTTCGGTTTGTGTAAAACACAAACAACAAATTGAATTTTCTGAGCCATCCCTTTAGAAAGTTCCTGTATTTTTTTGTTCCACCAACCTTGAATTCCCAACCGATCAAACCAATAGTCCAATTGAATTTTAGCCTCCGATTTAGATAAACCTTTCATTTGGGCTAAATACAAGCATTGCTCCCCCACTTTCATCGATTTATATAAACCTCGTTCTTCCGGAAGATATCCAATGTGTTGAATGTGCTTTGGATTTAGCTTTTCACCATCAAGAATTATTTCGCCGCTATCGGGCATGGTGATTTGATTTATGATACGAATTAATGAAGTTTTTCCTGCGCCATTTGGACCTAAAAGGCCATAAATACTTCCTTTTGGCACAGTCAATGAAACTTCATTTAGCGCTGTATAATCACCGTATCTTTTTACAACTTTATTGACTTCAAGTAGTGTACTCATTTGAAAATTTATTTATGTAAAAGTATTGATTTTGAAATAAAAATGAATTATAATTTATAAAAAACCCACCCTTATTTTCACAAGGATGGGAAAAATGCTGTAATAAATTACAACAAAAAATTAGGAGAACATGTCCTTTACTTTTTCAAAAAACGACTTATCGCCTTTTTCAGGATTAGGAATAAAGTTGTCCTCGGTCAACGCTTTTTCAAAAAACTGTTTTTGGTCTTTATTTAATGTTCTAGGAGTCCAAACATTAATATGAATTAACAAATCTCCATTGCCATAACCATTTATATTAGGAATTCCTTTCCCTTTTAATCTTAATATTTTACCGGATTGAATACCTTCTTCGAGTTTAATTCTAACTTTACCTTTTACCGCTTCAATATCTTTAGAAACACCAAGAACCGCTTCAGCAAAGCTAATGTATAAGTCTAAATGGAGATTTTCCCCTTCACGCTTTAAAAATTCATGTTCAATTTCTTCAATTACAACAATCAAATCACCAGGAACACTGTTTCCAGGAGCATCATTACCTTTGTTTGAAACTTTAAGTTGCATTCCATCAACTACACCGCCTGGAATTTTAATTGAAACTGTTTCGTCATCAACTATCATTCCTTGAGAATCGGCATTGGAAGGTTTGTGATCTAGTAGTTGACCCGAGCCACCACAAGTAGTACAAGTTGTAGCTGACTGCATTCTACCCAAAATAGTATTAGTTACTCGCATTACTTGTCCTTGACCATTACAAGAGGAACAAGTTTTGTAGGTTACTCCAGGGGCTTGAACTTTGCGCTTTACCTTTACTTTTTTCTCTACTCCAAAAGCAATTTCTTCTAAAGTAAGTTTAACTTTTATACGAAGGTTACTTCCTTTTACTCTTCTTGGGCCACCGCCACCACCAAATCCAGATCTACCTCCAAAAGCACCACCAAATATATCACCAAATTGGCTAAAGATATCGTCCATGTTCATATGCCCTCCACCAAAACCGCCACCACCTTGACCACCATTTTCAAACGCTTGATGTCCGAATTGATCGTATTTTGCTTTCTTTTGAGGATCGCTCAAAACTTCATAGGCTTCAGCTGCTTTTTTAAAATTATCTTCAGCAACAGCATCACCTGGATTTTTATCAGGGTGAAATTCAATTGCTTTTTTTCGATAGGCTTTTTTTATTTCGGCTGCATCAGCATTTCTTGAAATACCTAAAATTTCGTAAAAATCTTTTTTCATTTTATAATGTCTTAATCAAACTTAAGCCCAGAAGGCAATTAGTAAGTTTCTTAGAATTTAGTTTCCGATTACTACTTTAGGAAAACGAATAATTTTGTCACCTAATTTGTATCCTTTTTCAAGAACGTCAACAATTTTGCCTTTCAAATTTGGTGAAGGAGCAGGAATTTGAGTGATTGCTTCAGCAAAATCGGCATCAAATAAATCACCCGCTTTTATAGTCACTTCTTCTAAACCTTTTGAAAATAAAGTGCTTTTCAACTTATCATGAATCAATTCCACTCCTTTCAATAAAACTTCATCTTCAGATTTTTTAATTTCAATGATAGCCCTGTCGAAATCGTCTAAAACTGGTAAAATTGCCAATAAAACCTCTTGATTTGCAGTTTTGAATAAATCAATTCTCTCTTTTGAAGTTCTTCTTTTATAGTTTTCAAATTCAGCAAAAAGTCTTAAATGCTTGTCTTTTTCGTTTGCTAAATCTAGAGTTAATTGTTCTTCAACACTAAGCTCCTCAACGTTTACTTGCTCATCATTTTCATTATTTTCCAATGTAGTTGCGTTAAGGTCTTGATCCATTTCCGTATTTTCAGTGGTCATCTTATCTTTATTTTTAAAAATATTTTTAAACATTATCTTTTGTTCTTTTCATTGGATAACAAAATTACTGCCAATTCCTTAAAAATGTCAAATTGTCACTATTTATTTTCAATAGTACTTTGTGTAATTCACACTAATTAAAATTGAGAAAAAAAATTAACTATAATTGTGTAAAACTTTAATAAAATATTAGGATTATATGAATGGCATTAAAGTAAATTTGTTGATGTAGAAGGTTGAAATTTATTATTTGCATTAATAAATAATAAATGTAATATTGTTAATTCACATTTAAATAGTGAAAAAAGCTCCGTTTTTAAAGGAGCTTTTTTTATTTTAAAATATTTTTCAATGCTTCATCGATGGTTTTGTATTTAAAGACAAAACCTTTGTCTATTATTTTTTTTGCACTTATGTTTCTATTTTCAAACAGTAATTCGTGCATTTCACCTAAAAACAAACTCATCATAAACTTTGGAATATTAGGCATAAAAAGTGGTTTTTTTAAAACCTTAGCAATTACAACAGTAAGCTCCTGATTTGAAACTGGATTTGGAGAAACAGCATTGTAAACTCCTTCTAAATTATTTTTTATAGCAAAATAATAAAGTGCCGCTATATCATGAATGTGAATCCAAGTTTGAACCTGCTTACCCGATCCGAAAAAGGAGCCCAAACCAAGTTTAATAGTTTTAAGCATTTCTACCAACGCCCCACCTTTTGTTGAAAGGACGATACCTGTTCGAAGTTTGCAAACTTTTAAACCTAAGGAGGTAAATTTATCTGTACTTTCTTCCCATTTTATAACCACATTTCCTAAAAAACTAGGATTAACTTGAGTTGATTTTTCATCGTAAATTATCGTATCACTATTTGGGTAAATTGAGGTTCCTGAGGCAGATACAATTTGTTTTACTTGATTGGGATTGTTCTTGATCGCTTTAAATAATAAGGCTGAGGATAACAAACGACTTTCAATAATTTCTTGTTTATAGGAATTGGTCCATCTTTTAGAAATATTAGCACCTGCTAGATTTATTATTGAATCAACCCCCAGTAAACAATTTTCATCGATTATCCCTTTCTCAGGACTCCAATAAAATCCATTGTAGTTTAATTCGTTAACTATTTTATTCTTGGATGTAGTAAGGTAATTAACACTAATTCCATTTTGGAGAAGTAACGAAACTAATTCAGTTCCTATCAAACCTGTTGCACCTGTTATTAAGACTTTCATTTTATTATTTTCTAATGATCAAAATTACATTTATTATAAAATAAAATGATGTATTTAAGTAGTATTTAACTATCGTTAATCGATACTAAGTATTTTTAATTTTAATACTCCATTCGAAATCCATTTCTGATACTTGGGCTCCAGTTTCATCAACTCCAATTGATTTCATCCAAAATGTTTGGCCTTCTCCCGAAGCTATGGCTTGAGTTATTGCCGTTTCAATTTTATCACCGTCAAGGCAGGTGAATGAAATTATACCAGTAGCTTTTTTGGTAAAATTGGCTTTATTATTGGCAACCAACATGGATATTTTTCTGTTGCTATTTTTGATTTCATACATTACCAAAGCTCCAGTTGACAATTCGGCAGCCATAGCTTGAACCGCAAAATACATCGAATTGAATGGATTTTGGTTAATCCAACGGTGTTTAACTGTCACCACACAATTAGTTGCTTCTAATTGCTTTACACGAACACCACATATAAATGCAGATGGCAATTTGAAAAATAGAAAAGTATTTATTTTACTAGGAGTCAGTTCCATATTACGTTGATTTACCACGAATATAGTGATTAAATACTATATTTTAAAAAAAATAAATTCTAATCTAAAAGTTAAAATAAAGTTAATTTTCAGTACTATGCAAAACAAGATACTATTTAAAAGATATATATTTGCATAAGAAATTACTAAGTAAAATTAATTTCTGTGAAACTAAATAGCTTTGGCATTTTCGACTGGATTGAAATGAAAAGCGGGAAAAGGCTCCAAAAAAAATAAAATGAAAAACATATGAATATTGAAAACACGAAAGCACAAATGCGAAAAGGGGTACTCGAATTTTGCATCTTATCGGTATTGAAAGAGAAAGATGCCTACACTTCGGAGATTTTAGACACCTTGAAAACGGCAAAACTATTGGTTGTTGAAGGGACCGTTTATCCACTATTAACAAGATTAAAAAATGACGGATTGTTGAATTACCGTTGGGAAGAATCAGTTTCAGGACCTCCAAGAAAATACTATGGATTAACCGACGAAGGACGCGAATTTTTAACAGAATTAAACAGCACTTGGACTGAATTATCAGATGCTGTAAACTTAATAACAACCAAATAATAAAAAGATGAACAAGACAGTAAATATAAATTTAGGCGGATTAGTATTTCATATTGATGAAGATGCATTCCAAAAATTGACGAATTATTTTGCCGCAATAAAGCGCTCTTTATCCAATACTTCAGGTCAAGAAGAAATAATAAAAGACATCGAAATTAGAATCGGCGAATTGATTTCAGAAAAACACACAAGTGATAAACAAGTAATAAGTCTTCGTGAAGTGGAGGAAATTATTTCAATAATGGGGCAACCTGAAGATTACAGAATTGAAGGTGATGAACCAATTGATGCTGAGCCGATTTATACCAATACTAAAATCACAAAAAAACTATATCGCGATGAGGAAAACGCAGCTATTGGTGGTGTTCTTGCTGGTTTGGGACATTATTTTGGTATAGATAAAGCCTGGTTAAGAGTTATTTTATTAATTATGGTTTTTGCATGGGGAACTGGATTTGTTGCTTATATAATACTATGGATCGCCATGCCTGCAGCTAAAACAACTTCAGAAAAATTAGAAATGCGTGGTGAAGCTGTAACTATTTCAAATATTGAAAAAAAAGTAAGAGAAGAAATAGACACCCTTTCAGAAAAACTAAAATCTAATGATTTCGAAGGAGTAAAAAAAGGATTAAAGTCAAATGGAAACAAGTTGAAAAATTCATTTGGTGAGATTTTAGGAACATTAATAAACCTATTCGCTAAAGTTGTTGGAGCATTTATGATTGTTATAAGTGTCGCTCTATTGGTAGTTTTCTTAATTGGAGTACTGGCGTTTGGAACTACCAATTTTCCAGATTTTCCCTTTCATTCTTTTATTGAATTAGGAAATTTTACGGATTATCCTGTTTGGTTTTTTGGTTTGTTATTCTATTTAGCAGTAAGCATACCGAGTATATTTGTATTATTATTAGGAATAAAAATAATTGCCCCAACCAGTAAATCAATAGGATCAATTGCAAAATATGTACTATTAGCAATATGGATTATCGCCATAGGAATTCTAATATCCATTGGAGTAAAACAAGCGTCAGAATATGCCTATGATGGAAGAATTTATGAGAAACAAACTATAAATCTAAATCCAAAAGATACCTTGTACATTAAATTTAAGAACAACGATTATTATTCCAAAGATATCAATGATTATAAGGAATTTAGTGTGACTAAAGATTCTTTAAATCAAGATGTGGTTTATTCCAACAGTATTTCGTTCCAAATTGAGAAAACGGATGAGTTATTGCCTTATATTAAAATCAACAAGGAAGCAAAAGGAAATTCATTTGAAAATGCAAACTTAAGAGCTAGAAAAATTAAATACGGATTCAAAATTATCGGAAATGAATTGGTTTTAGATAATTATTTAATTACCGAATTAAAGGATCAATATAGAGATCAAAAAGTAGAAATTAAATTATACTTACCAAAGGGAACTTTATTCAAGGTCAATTCGAATGTAAAAAATTATGATTATTCTGATAATTCTTTTTTTAATTTACATACTAGTTCAGATGAATATATTTATAGCGTAAGGGATTCACAAGTTAAATGCTTAAATTGCCCTGAGGAAGAAAACGAATTTGATGATATCGAGAATGATAGTATAGGTAGAATGGAAACTACTACTGTTTTGGTAAAAGTGGGTGGAAAAGAAATGATTAAAAGTGTAACAAAAAAACCAATTAATTAGAGTTCTTTTACTAAATAAAAAGAGAAATTTTAATACAATTCAAATTAAAAAAAGCATTCAAATTCCTATTTGGATGCTTTTTTTTTCTATTTTTGGTAAAATTATTATTTGAAAAAAATGAAAAAATTAGCTTTGTTATTTATTGCCGTTCTAATAACTGGATTTTCTTATGGACAAAAAAGAGAAAAAGTAAAAGGATCAAAAAATGTAACTATTGAGAAAAAAGAAATAGGAAATTTTGAAAATTTAGAAATTGAAGACAATATTGAAATTTTACTTATTAAAGGGGATAAATGTTCTTTAGAAATTGAAGCTGATGATAATTTGCACAATGAAATTAACATCAATTCAAATGGTAACACCCTGCGCTTAACAACTTTAAAAGAAGTTGGTGGATTTAAAAAATTTCTTGTTAAAGTTTTTTACAATAATGATTTTAAATTATTGCTTACAAAACATGAATCAATAATTACAGCTACTACAGAAGTTGAATTGGATAACTTCACCATTAAGAGTTTTGATTATTCAAAAATTTTCATGAACGCTAAGATAAAGACGTTTACCATTATGCAAAATGACAAATCCAAATCGGAATTGAACTTAAAATCAGAAATGGCAACGATTGAACTAAGTAAAAATGCCCAATTAAAAGCATTAATCGCAGCTACTCAATTAAAGGCTGACTTATATCAAAAATCAACTGCTGTAATTGAAGGAGATGTGGTTGAATTAAAATTAAGATTAGATAATAGTTCAGAATTTACGGGAATGAATTTAATATCAAAAACGGCAGAACTTATTGCAGAAGCTAATAGTACAACCAAGATAAATGTAGTTACTAATGCCACTATTGAAGCTTCGGGAAAATCAGAAATTCAATTTTATGGAGATGCAAAAATTGAACTTAAAAAGTTTACCGAGAATACGGTTATTATGAAAAAGACTTTGAAATAAGTTCATTAATATAAAATAAAAAATCCAAACGTGAAGTTTGGATTTTTTTTAGTTACTAAATTAAATAGACCTACTCTTTAGAAGCAATATATCTTTCCGCATCTAAAGCTGCCATACAACCGGTTCCAGCAGCAGTAATCGCTTGGCGATAAACATGATCTGCAGCATCCCCAGCAACGAATACTCCGTTAATATTTGTTTTAGATGTACCAGGAGTATTTATAATATATCCTGTTTCATCTAAATTAAGGAAGTCTTTGAATATGTCTGTATTTGGTTTGTGTCCAATAGCGACGAAGAAACCTGTTGCTGGGATATCAAAAATATCTCCTGAAGTTTTATTTTTAGCTTTTACAGCGTAAACAACCTGGCCGTCTCCTAAAACTTCTACAGTATCATGATTCATTAATATGGTAATATTTTCCGTTTTACGAACTCTTTCTTCCATGATTTTGGATGCTCTAAAAGACTCACTTCTAACCAACATAGTCACTTTAGTACAAAGTTTTGACAAATAATGTGCCTCTTCACAGGCTGAATCCCCTGCTCCAACAATTACTACCTCTTGATTTCTATAGAAAAAACCATCACACACAGCGCATGCAGAAACTCCACCCCCGGTTTGCAAATAATGTTGTTCAGAAGGTAATCCTAAATATTTGGCTGTGGCTCCAGTTGAAATTATAACCGTTTCACAGTGTAACTCTTTAGTATCATTGATCCATACTTTATGAATATCCCCAGAAAAATCGACTTTGGTTGCCCAACCATCACGTACATCTGTTCCAAATCTTTGGGCTTGTTGTTGCAATTGAACCATCATTTCAGGTCCTGTAATACCATCAACATATCCCGGGAAATTTTCAACTTCATTCGTTGTCGTTAATTGACCTCCTGGTTGTGTTCCTTGATATAAAACTGGTTTCATATTTGCTCTAGCAGCATAAATAGCAGCTGTATAACCAGCTGGTCCAGAACCTATAATTAGACATTTAATGTTTTCAACCGTATTTGACATTTTGAATTTAATTATATAATTAGAGGCACAAAGGTAAGTTTTATTTGAAATATTTTACACATAAAATAGAAGCAAATTATAATTAATAATAATAAATTTCATAATTCAAAATTCTGTTGTTTAAATAAAAAATAGTTCTATATTTGCAGTCGGAAAACGGGGTGTAGCGTAGCTCGGTTATCGCGCCTGCTTTGGGAGCAGGAGGCCGCAGGTTCGAATCCTGCCACCCCGACAAAAAAAGCTGAACATTATTGTTTGGCTTTTTTTATTTATACAAGCCAATAAAAAAAAAAAACCTATGTACTATGTCTATATTATTTACAGTGAGTCTACTTCAAAATATTACACAGGTCAAACTTACAATTTGAATAACAGGATTAGAAGACATAACTCTGGATTAAGCAAATCAACTAAATCGAGTTTACCATGGAAATTAATTCACCAAATTGAATTTAATTCTAGGTCAGAAGCTATGCAATTAGAAATGTATATAAAAAAAAGAGGTGCTAAAAGATACTTAGAGAATATAAATGAAATCTAGTTAAAGCGTCACGCAGGGCGTGAAGGCCGCAGGTTCGAATCCTGCCACCCCGACAAAAAAAGCTGAACATTATTGTTTGGCTTTTTTTTATTTATCTTTCAAAGTAAAATAGGACTCTTGCTAATAAATATCATTATTAATTTAATTCACTTCAATAAAACAAAAAAAAAACATCTAAAAAAAACGTTAAATAATCAAATCCATACGTAAACTAATTATTATAAAAAATGTATAAAATATATTATACATTCGTAAGATGAATAAGATTATTATTGTTGACGACTCTCCTACCTCAAGAATAACATTAGAAAAATTTTTAATCAAAAATTTTTCTGATAAATATGAAATTGTTGCCATTTGTGAAGATGCAAATTCTGCTAAGAAAGCGATTAAAGCAAATAAACCAGACCTCATTTTTCTTGACATCGAAATGCCAAATAAGAATGGATTCGAATTATTAAAAGAGATTAAATCCATTAAATTTGAAATCATTTTTATAACCTCTCACACCGATTATGCTATTAAAGCAATTAAGGCAGACGCTTTGGATTATTTGATAAAACCGATTAACTTAAAAGATCTTACAATTGCAATCAGAAGATTTGAAAACAAAAAAATTACAAAGGACAACACAACAAATAAATCAATAGAAGCAAAATCAAATAATGATTTAATTAAAAAAATTGCTTTTTCAACTGATACTGGTTATGAGTTCATTAATATAAACTCTATTTTGTTTTGTGAAGCAAACAGTAATTATTGTAGAATTTTTTGTATTGATGGTAGAGAAATTCTTTTGGCCAAAACACTTAAAAATATTGAAGAACAACTTGCAGCAACGACACTATTCCATAGAATTCATAAATCCTATTTAGTTAATCTAAATTACATTCTTAGATTAAATAAATCAGGCTCTTTAGAAGTTGAACTTCATAATGGCATTAAGCTACCGGTTTCATTCAGACAAAAAGAAAATTTCTTAAATGCCTTCAAAGAGAATGTAGAAAAAAAATAGTAAATTATATATAATAAAAAAGCCTCGCAAATTGCGAGGCTTTTTTATTATTTAAAGTATTAAGAATTGTGTTCTTTTTCAATTCTTTTGTGTTCAGCATCTGAAATGGTATCTACTAATACTGGAGTTGCAATGAATAATGAAGAATAAGTTCCTACAACTATTCCAATTAACATAGCGAAGATAAATCCTCTAATTGATTCTCCACCAAAAATAAACATAATCAATAATACTAATATCATTGTTAATGACGTATTTATTGTTCTTGACATTGTTGAATTAATAGACTGATTTACAATAGAATTGAAATTACCTTTGGCTTTACCACCTAGATATTCACGAACTCTATCAAATACAATTACGGTATCGTTCATAGAATAACCGATAACTGTTAATATCGCTGCGATAAAATGTTGGTCAATTTCCATTCCAAATGGCATGTATTTCCATAACAATGAGTAAATTCCTAATACGAAAATAACGTCATGCGCAACGGCTGCAAGAGCCCCAAGAGAATATTGCCATTTTCTAAAACTTACTACAAGATATAACCCTACAATTAACATTGCACCAATAACAGCCCAATACGAGTTGGTTTTAATGTCGTCAGCAACAGTAGGTCCAACTTTAGAAGCTTGAAGAATCCCTAATTTTTTACCATCATAACTATTTACGAATTTTTCGTAAGTCATAGTAGCATCAAAATGTTTCTTTAAGTTATCATAAAGAATTTTGTTAACTGCTTGATCTGCTTCTGTACCTGCTTCAGCAACTTTATATTTGGTAGTAATTTTTAATTGGTTGTCTTTACCAAAGATTTTTGCTTCGGCACTACCATCAAAAACTTTTACCAAATCTTGTTTTACTTCTTCAGCAGAAACTGGTTTTTCAAACCTTACTTGGAATGTTCTACCTCCAACGAAATCAACTCCTTGGTTTAAACCATTAGTAGATAAAGAAATAATACTTACAATTACTACTAAACTTGAAAAGATATACGTGTATTTTTTTACACCTAAGAAATCAAAGTGGAAATTAGTAAAGAAGTTTTTAGAGAAACCTGTAACAAAAGTTAATTTGTTTCCTCTATTAATACTCCAATCTAATAATATTCTAGTAATGAAAATTGAAGTAAACAAAGACGTTGCTATACCTATTAATAATGTGGTTGCAAATCCTTGGATTGGACCTGTTCCGAAAATTAATAAAACAGCTCCAGTTAAAACGTGCGTTACGTTGGCATCAACAATTGAACGCATCGCTCCTTTCCAACCAAATGAAGCTTTAACTGCATCATCTATTGTTTTACCAGCGCGAAGTTCTTCTTTGGCACGTTCATAAATAATTATATTGGCATCTACAGCTGTTCCCATCGTTAAAACGATACCTGCAATACCCGGAAGTGTTAATACAGCTCCTAAACTTGCCAATATACCAAATAAGAACAATAAGTTAATTGCTAAGGCGATGTTGGCATAAACTCCAGATTTACCGTAATAAATCATCATCCAAAGTGATACAATTAACAAACCTATAATTGCTGAATTGGTACCATTATCAATCGCTTCCTGACCCAAAGACGGTCCTACTACTTCTGATTGAACAATTTCTGCAGCAGCTGGTAATTTACCTGCTCTTAATACGTTAGCTAAATCTTTAGTTTCTGTAATATCGAAGGTTCCTGAAATTTCAGATCTTCCTCCAGAAATTGGACCGCTAGAAACCCCTGGAGCTGAATATACTACATCATCTAATACAATTGCGATGTTGCTTTTTTGTGTGTAAGCTCTTCCGGTTAATTCTTCCCAAGCTTTGGCTCCTTGGCCACTCATTTGCATGGTAACCGATGGTTTTCCTAATTGATCAAAAGAATCTTTTGCGTCAGTAACTACTCCACCGCTCATAGCTGCTTGATTGTCTCTGTTTCCTTTTAATGCATACAATTCAACCGTTTCGGTTGCTTTTTTTGTTTTCTCATCAACGATTGAGGTTGGTTTACCCCAAACAAATTTTGCATAACGTTTATCAGAAGGCAATAATATTCTAATATCTTGACGTTTAAAATATCCATTAATTGCAGCGGTATCTTTAGGCTCAACAACTCCTAAAATAGGACCGCCACCACCTGGTAAAAATCTCTTCAATAAAGGACCTAAATCTTTTTTATCCGAAACAGTATCTTTTGCTTTATCAGTCAATAAAGTGTCGATTCCTGTTTTATCAGTTTCTTTAACTTGCACAGCACCTTTCTCAGTTAACTTTAAAGTGTTGTTTGCTGCCATTAAGAAATTCCCTAATTCATCTACTTTATAGGTTTCCCAAAATTGTAATTGTGCCGTACTTGATAATATTTTTTTAATACGATCTACATCTTTTGCCCCTGGAAGTTCAACTAAGATTCTTCCTGATTCTCCTAGTTTTTGAATATTAGGTTGAGTAACACCGAATTTATCGATACGCTTTCTTAATACTTCGAAAGCACTTTCAATTGACTCGTCAACTTTTCTTCTGATTACTTTCTTAACCTCATCATCTGTTTTTTTGAAGTTCACTTCATCACCTAATATTTTGTTAGCAAAAATATCTGGAGAAGAAAGTTTTATTTTTCCATCAGCGGCTTTCTCAAATTCTGCAAAAAAAACATCTAAGTAATCTTGATTACCCTGTCTGTTTTTTGAAGCCTCAGCTAATGCTTGGTTAAAAATAGGATTTTTAGAATTGTTAGATAATCCTTTGATGATGTCTTTTACTGAAATTTGAAGTTGTACGTTAATACCTCCTTCTAAGTCTAATCCTTTATTGATTTTTTTATCTTTTACTTCATTGTAAGTAAAATCTGTAAATCCAAGATTAAATACTTTTTCTTTTCCAATTGAATCTAAATATTTTAATTCTTTCTCAGAATTACCATTAGCATACGTTTTGGCATCATTTTCTATTTTTTGTGAAACAAAAGTGAATGAAAGTTGGTAAATACTCACCAATGCAAATAAAATTGCGAAAAATTTAATAAGTCCTCTATTCTGCATTATTACTATAGTTAATTAATTTTTATTCTATTATTATTTGTAAA
>CALPNL020000003.1 GCA_943324925.2 Chitinophaga pinensis
AGAGTAGCTGCATCTACTATTAAAACGATCAACAAAAATGGAATCGCTGCAGTTTTGAAAAAAGCACAGTCAGAAGGATTTATTAAATAATCCTCTCGTTACGAGAAGAATAATCATACAAAATGGCAAAAAAAGGTAATAGAATTCAGGTAATTTTAGAATGTACTGAGCACAAAACAACAGGTGTTCCAGGAACTTCTAGATATATAACAACAAAGAACAAAAAAAATACTCCAGATAGATTAGAGATTAAAAAATTCAATCCTATCTTGAAGCGTGTAACTGTTCACAAAGAAATTAAATAATTAGAGATTTTAATATCAATCTCAAATGGTTTCATTTGAAGGTTAATTAAAATACACAAATAAAACAATATAAGTCATGGCAAAGAAAACCGTAGCAACATTACAGACCGCTTCTAAAAGATTGTCAAAAGCGATCAAAATGGTAAAATCTCCTAAAACTGGAGCTTATACTTTCGTAGAATCTATTATGGCTCCTGAATTAGTAGACGAATTCTTGAAAAATAAATAATTTTCACAAGCATTATATAGAAAAGCTACTTTCATTCGGAAGTAGCTTTTTTATTTTTTATATTTACCACAAATTTTTTTGGTTTTAATTCATACCCTTTTGCCGGGCGATAAAATATAGTATAATGAGTTTTTTTAAAAAATTATTCTCTTCTGAAAAAAAGGAAACTAGTCTTCCCGAGGAAGTAAAAGTATCGTTAGATAAAGGATTAGAAAAATCCAAGACCACTTTTTTTTCTAAGCTTACTAAAGCAGTTGCTGGAAAGACTAAAGTAGATGCGGACGTCTTAGATAATTTAGAGGAAATTCTTATCTCTTCTGATGTTGGGGTGAATACCACACTTAAAATTATTGAGCGCATTGAAAACTATGTTTCTGAAAATAAATATTTAGGAACGGAGGAACTTAACGAAATACTTAGAAATGAAATTGCAAGCCTTTTATCAGAAACTAATTCTGGGGAAGGAACTCAATTTGAAATTCCAACTACTACAAAGCCATATGTTTTAATGGTTGTAGGAGTTAATGGTGTTGGAAAAACGACTACAATAGGTAAATTGGCTTATCAATTCAAGAAACAAGGTTTTAAGGTTGTTTTGGGTGCTGCTGATACTTTTAGAGCGGCCGCTATTGATCAATTACAAGTTTGGGCGGATCGAGTAGGAGTGCCATTGGTAAAACAACAAATGGGAAGTGATCCTGCTTCTGTAGCTTTTGATACTTTACAATCAGCTGTTTCTCAAAATGCCGATATTGTAATTATTGATACCGCCGGACGTTTGCATAATAAAGTAAATTTAATGGCCGAGTTAACTAAAGTAAAACGTGTAATGCAAAAAGTGGTTGGTGATGCGCCACACGATGTAATGCTAGTTTTAGATGGTTCAACGGGTCAAAATGCCTTTGAACAAGCCAAACAATTTACCGCTGCAACAGAAGTGACTTCCTTAGCGGTTACCAAATTAGACGGAACGGCAAAAGGTGGAGTGGTAATTGGAATTTCAGATCAGTTTCAAATACCGGTAAAATATATTGGTGTGGGTGAAGGAATTGAAGACTTACAAGTTTTCAATAAATACGAATTTGTGGATAGTTTCTTTAAATAATTAACGGATGAATTTTCCTTCATTAAAAAACATACCACCTATTTACCTTTACATTGCAAGTACTTTGTGTTTTGTAATTTCCAATTTGATTAGAGAAAAAAATCCACTTTTTTATGGTACATTTTTGGCTGCGGGATTAATTTTATTCCTTTTAGGAATTTACAGTCGTATTTCAAATAAGTAATTATTGGTACAGTGCATTGATTTTCTGCCAAAGGACTTCATCAAATGTTGAAAGTGCTAAATTAGCTGAATCTGCAGCATCTCCCATCCGAATAACTACCATTTTTTTACTTGGAATTACATATATTTTTTGGTCGTCTTTCCCTAAAGCCATGTACATATCGTTTGCTCCTGATGCAATTAGGCTTCCATTAAATTGTAATTGAGTTTGAGGTAAACGATAGCTCGCTTTACCGTTTAGCCACCATAAATAACCATAAGCTAAATTGATGTTTTGAGAAGTAGTTGTAGCTTGATTTAAATAAGCTGAATTAATTACTTGATTACCATTCCAATTTCCATTGTTTAGTGCGAGTAATCCAAATCTAGCCATACTTCTAGTATTGCTAAAATAGATTCGCAATCCTAAATTAACACCCGTCCCATTGTACCATACTCCAGTTGAACTCATCCCGATTTTATCTCTAAGTTTGGTATTGAAATAGTTGTTCCATGTTTGTCCGGTAGCTTGTTCGACCACATCTTGAAGTTTCACATACACATTATGATATGCCCATCGGGTTCCAGCGTCTGCGACATATTGAAGGTTACCTGGAGCAACATCATCTCCTAAAGTATCATCCAAACCAGAGTTCATTTTTAATAAATTTTTGCATGTAATCAAGTTTTCTTTTGCTAATGGGGCACTTGTCCAACCAGTACCTAAATAGTCAGAAACCTTGTTATTGGTATTAATAAATCCTTCTTGTTCGGCAATTCCAGTTACGGTAGAGGTAAGTGTTTTTCCGGCGCTATTCCATCTCCAAAGCGTTGTGGCGGTATGACCGTTAAAGTAATTTTCCATCACTATTCTCCCATTTACAAGGATCATAAATGATTTGGTATTTTTTAATAATAAATAATCTAGTAAGGGCTGAACGGCATTTTGATTCCAACCTAAAGAAGAAATAGATTGTGTTTCCCATGTATCCGTTCCATTGGTAGGTGGAAAATACATTATATTATAATTAACATCAGAACCACTATTATTGTTGTCTGAGCAATTGGTAAATACTAATACTATAAGTAAAAAGTAAATGATTTTTTTCATAACCAAAATTTGAAATAAGACTTTAAAAGTATGAAATAGTTTATTTATAAAGATTATTTTACAGATTAAATTGGAATTCAAAACTTTAAAAAAGTAAATTTGTATAAATTACAAAAACATGAAAAAATTAATTTCAATTGCTTTTTTTCTATTACTTTCTGCATGTCAACAAAAAGTAACATCCAATGATATAGCTTATCTAAATGGCTATTGGGAAATTGAAAAGGTTGTTTTTTCAAATGGTTCTAAAAAAGAGTACACTTATAATGAATCGTATGATTATTTTCAAATAAATGAAAAATCAGGTTTTAGAAAGAAAGTAATGCCCCAATTGGATGGTCGTTTTTTAGTTAATGACCAATTGGAAAAAATTACAATTTCGTTTAATAACGAGGAGGCTTATATCAATTACAGTACGCCATTTGCAAAATGGAAAGAAAAAATTAAAGCTATTTCTAGAGAAAAGTTAATTATAATAAACGCATCCAAAGCGGAATATCATTATAAAAAAGCAACACCAATAAATATTTTAGAAGATGGCAAAACGACTAAATAACGAAAGTTCAATTGGCGATGTTTTAAAAGAAATTATCCAGAATAATAAACTTCAACCTGGAATTGATCAAATTTCTGTAAAAGAAGCTTGGGTCTCATTGATGGGAAATGGAGTCAATAGCTATACAAAAAATGTAACTTTAAAAGGCGAAACCTTGTATGTTGAGTTATCATCGTCTGTTTTGAGAGAAGAATTAAGTCATGGAAAATCTAAAATTATAACCATGATTAATGAAGAATTGAATCGGGAAATTGTAAAAAATATAATACTAAGATAATTTGACTTTTAAGAAAAAAAAATCCCGTTTCATTGAAACGGGATTTTGTATTTTAAAGCGTTGGATTAGAATTGCTCTCTTCCAGCAAAGTGGAATGCGCTTTCAATAGCTGCATTTTCGTCGCTATCAGATCCGTGAACAGCATTTTCTCCAATAGAAGTAGCATATGCTTTTCTAATGGTACCTTCAGCAGCTTCAGCAGGATTGGTAGCGCCAATTAAAACTCTAAAATCTTCAACTGCGTTTTCTTTTTCTAAAATTGCAGCAACAATTGGTCCTCTTGACATAAATTCTACTAATTCTCCGTAGAAAGGTCTTGCAGCGTGAACAGCATAAAATGCTTGAGCATCAGCCACTGTTAATTGTGTTAATTTCAAAGAAACGATTTTGAAACCTCCGTTGGTAATCATTGCTAAAATGTTCCCGATGTGTCCGTTTTCAACAGCATCTGGTTTAATCATTGTAAATGTTCTATTTGTAGCCATTTTGTTTTTTATAAATTTTTTGCAAAAATAAGATATTTTAAACGAATTCCAATTATTATCTCATTATAATGTTATAATCGTAAAATTAGTATCCAAAGGATCTAGTTCATTAAATAATTTTTGAATTAGTAACTGGCCACTTTCCAAATAAAATTCTGAAAAATTGGCATATCGCTCTTGCAAACTTTGATTTGGGAATAGTTCATTTTGTAAGTTGGTTATTCGCTCTAGTTCAGAATGGTATTTCTTTTTTTGAGCTTTCAAAAAACGCTTTTCTAAATTTTCCAATCCCTTTATTTGCTTTGTTTCTTGTGCTTTTACCGCTCCAAAAAAGGATTTATCTGTTTGATTTGCAATAGCATATAAATCAGAGAATTGCTTTTGCAATGCCAATTTCTGAACTGAAAAATCAATTGGAATTTCAGCTATTTGTTTTACTTTATTATTAATTAGTAGGTCTTGTTTTGAAAACAACTGTTCCCAACTTAATTGTAGTTTTTCCATTTTCTCCTTTTGTTTTTTGGAAACTAAAAGCGCCGAATTTCTGAGCAATAAAATAGGGAAAGTACATTTAAAAGCCTCAAATGTTGATTTTAATTCCAGCCAATAAGCGATTTCTCCACCACCACCAATGTAACATAAATTGGGTAAGATTACTTCTTGATACAAAGGTCTTAGAATTACATTGGGACTAAATTTCTCTGGATTGGAATCTAATAATTCTAATAATCCATTTTGTGAAAAAGTTGTTTTAGTATTGTTTATTTTGAAAATTCCCTCTTCAAAAATAATTCTCTCCCGTAAATTGTCTTCTATATAAAATAGATTTATCTCTCGCGGATTTACTTGAGTTGGATATTTATTTAGTTTTTCTACTGTTTTGCTTACGCATTTATAAGTGGTATTTTTTAATAGTTCTTCTCTAATGTAGGGTATAAATAGACTTTTTAATTCGGAATCATCGGCATCAATAATAACTAATCCGCGGCCTCCAAATAGATCATTGGCTAATTTACGGGTGGCATTGGCTAAAGTGTCAGCATTTGCGTAGGCACTTTCAAATAGTTTTCTTAATTCATTAGCATTTAGTCCAGATCCTAATTCAATTTCAAAAATTGATATCAATTCAAGAAGTCCTTCTGTGGATAATCTTCCCACTGGTCCAGTACTTTCTTTATTCCATTTGAATTTTTTTCCTTTGAAATTAAAGTAATTTATTTCTTCAAAATCGTGGTCTTCCGTTGCCATCCAATAGATTGGAACAAAATTATAGTTAGGATATTTATTCTTTAATTCCGTTGTTAATTTAATGGTTGATATTATTTTATATAAGAAATATAAAGGACCAGTGAATAAATTAAGCTGATGACCAGTAGTTATTGTGAATGTATTTTCTTTCGAAAGTAATGCAATGTTGTTCCTGGTTAATTCTGAAATTGAAAGGTTTTCATATTGTTTCCTCAATACAGAAACCAAAACTTCTCGATTATTTGAATTGAAATTTTGCTGTTTTTCCTTTATCTGATTTTCGAAATTTTCAATAGTAGGGAATCGATTGTAAAATGATTGTAAGTTGGATTCCTGATTTAAATAATCATTCATCATCGGAGTGAAATATCCTGAATTTTGATAGCTAATGCAATCCTTTGTCATAGGAAATTTATTTTGAGTAAAATTACCAAAAAAAATGGGTAATTAGTATTTCTTAATAATATCTTTCAATACTTTTCTGGATAAAATCGTAGCGCCTTCAAAATTTAAATGCCCACAAGTAGAAAAATATTTATCTTCATTCACCACAGTATCGTATCGAATTATTTCAGGATAAACTTTGGTTACTTGATTAAAATAGGCTCTGTTGGAGGTGTTTTCGCATATTGGAGTTGTCACTGCAATTAATCGAATATTATTTTTTTTACAAATGGATTTTATTTTCTCATAACTGGCATTTCTGATTGGTTTCAAGCCATTCAAACTATTTTTCATGTTTTTCCCTAAACTTTTTAACGGAAAATAACCTCCATTTTGTAAAAGTACATTTGGTTTTTCAGTCCATGTGTCCCAAGTTTCTCTAAAACCAATCGCAGTTCCATATTCGATATATCTATAGAATGGAATGTAATACCAAAGATTAAAATCAGGTTGTGATTTTAAGTAGTTAGCAACCGTTTTAGAATCGTGAATAAAGGGTAAAAATTGAGCCAAGTACTTTGGTGAAGGTTCGTCTGAACCAATGTTCAAGTCTATTTGAATAATAACAGTTTTAATTTTGTATTCCCGTTCCATCATTAATTCGAAAAGCAAAGCTGTTTCATACAAATGCGATCCGCTCATTCCGTAATTATATGTTTTGTATCCTTTTTCTTCAAAAACTGAAGGTATAAAATGATTATTTGCTCTCGACGAACCTAAAAAAATAATATCGTATTCTTTTTGCTTCGAATTATAAACAAAATTTGTTTTGTTGTGTTTATTGTCATGCAAATAAACATGGGTAAAACATAGGTCTAATAGGCAAAGCAATAGTAGAAATAATCCTAAGATTTTGGCTGTAAAAAATTTAAATTGCTTCATTAGAATTGAAAATAAATAAAAGATTTATAATCAGAAAACACTCCAAATACAACTATTCCAATTAAACATAATGCCACTTTTAACCAAGAGTTATTTCCAGAAAGTGGTTCTATTTTATTTCTATGGATCCATTCAACGGCTATGAATAATAAAATCAAAAGTATGATTTCATAGTTATAGCGTTCGTTTTTTAAATATTGTGATGCAAATTCACCTTGAGTGAAAATCCGTTTAATATAGTTTATTGCTAAATCAATACTTGGAGCTCTAAAAAATATCCATGCAAAACAAGTTATAGTGAACGTGATAACAATTTTTCCAATAACCTTTGCTGAATTCAAAGAAAAGGAAAGAACTATTGTATCTATATTGGTCCTATTTTTTTTCAAAATCAAAAGTGGTAAAAAGAAAATTGCATTTATAGCTCCCCAAGCCAGAAAAGTCCAATTTGCACCATGCCAAAAACCGCTTAATAGAAATATAACAAAAACATTTCTAATTTGCTTTGCCTTACTAACTTTACTTCCGCCCAAAGGAATATAAACGTAATCTCTAAACCAGGATGACAATGAAATGTGCCACCTACGCCAGAATTCTGCAATATCTCTTGAAAAATAGGGGTAATTGAAATTTCTTAATAATTCAATTCCAAATAGTTTTGAAACTCCCAAAGCAATATCTGAATAACCAGAGAAATCTCCATAAATTTGAAATGCAAAATAAAAAGCTCCCAACAATAAAGAAAACGAATTCAGGTATTGAAAGTGATCAAAAATAGCATTTGCATAAGTTGCACAAGTATCTGCAATGACTACTTTTTTAAAAAGTCCCCATAAAATCTGATAAATTCCTGATTTTGCTTGATCGTAGTTAAACTTTCTTGCCTTTTTTACTTGTGGTAATAAATGAGTTGCTCTTTCAATGGGTCCTGCTACTAATAGTGGGAAATAACTTACAAATAAAGAATAATCGATAAAGTTTCGTTCTGCAGAAATTCGTTTGTAATAAATATCAATAACATAGGACAAACCGTGGAATGTGTAAAATGAAATTCCAACTGGTAAAATTAGTTTTATTAGCCAGGGATTAGCAGCAAAGCCGAAAGAACGGATCATATTTGCCATTGAAATTGCAAAAAAATCATAGTATTTAAAAACACCTAAAAACCCTAAATTGACTATTATGCTCAACCAAAACCAAAATTTACGTGATTGATTTGTATTGCCTTTTTCAATTTGTATTGCCGTAAAATAATCTAAAAATGTCGAGAAAATTAGGAGAAATAGAAATCGCCAATCCCAACAAGAATAGAAATAGTAACTCGCAAAAATCAGAATAGTGTTTTGTAATCGTCTTGAAGTTCGCCCTATAAACCAATACACTAGGAATACCAATGGAAGAAAAACGGCAAAACTGAGGGAATTGAAAAACATTTATTTTTTTGAATTGGACTTTTAATTGCTGGCAAATATAACATTTTCAATTTTATTAGGAATTTCAAAAAAACATTTAGATATTTGTCTAAATATTTAAATAAATATCATGAATGCTGTTTTTAAGGCGTTAAACGATGTTACTAGACGTGAAATATTGGAACTTTTGAACGATAAAGAGATGCAAGCTGGCGAAATTGCTGCTTACTTTTCTATTTCAAAACCAAGTATTTCGCATCATTTAGATATATTAAAACAAGCTGATTTGATTGCCTCAGAAAAGAAAGGACAGTTTGTGATTTACTCCATTAATACCACAATTTTGGAGGATGTTTTACAATGGATTTTAACTTTTAAAAAATAAATAATATGAATTTTTCATTAAAAAAAGAATTACCATCATTAGGAATAGCTATTTTACCACTATTGTATTTGGGATCGGTTTGGAATTCTTTGCCAGAAACGGTGCCTATACATTGGAATTTAGAGGGAGACATAGATAATTGGGGTAGTAAATACACTTTAATTGGGTTGGTATTTTTAATGCCAATTCTAACCTATATATTAATGCTTGTAGTTCCCAAAATTGATCCAAAAAAACGCATAGAGGCCATGGGTGGCAAATACGACCAATTCAAATTTATCTTAGTTGCATTTATGTCGGTATTGTCTATTTTTATTATCTATGTTACCAAAAATCAACAGCTATCCAGTCCGGCAATTATTTTTGTTCTAGTTGGAGTATTATATATTTCCTTAGGGAACTATTTCAAGGTGCTTAAACAAAATTATTTCATTGGCATTAAAACGCCGTGGACACTTGAAAATGAAGAAGTTTGGAAATTAACTCATTTATATGCTGGCAAAATGTGGGTTATTGGTGGTTTGTTAGTGGTTGTGTTAAGTTTGATTGTACCTGAAGAAATAAATTTTTATTTTTTTATAACCATTACCGCTATAATTTCAATTGTGCCAATTGTTTATTCTTATCTTATTTATAAGAAACTTAAAAATACAAATAAGTAGTTTTTAGTGTATATATGCGATAAAGTTATTTTTTGCAGTTATTTTTGTCAAAAACAAATTAATTGGAAACCAACGTTTTTATTATCACTCCACCGTTCACACAACTGAACACCCCATATCCGGCTTCTGCCTATATTAAAGGTTTTCTAAATACGTTGAATGTTCCAACCGTTCAAGCTGATTTGGGAATTGAGGTAATTTTAGAAATTTTTTCTAAGCAAGGTTTGACTAATTTGTTCTTTCATGCAAAGACTAATTGCCAAAGCTGCACTCCCAACAGCCAACGAATTTTAGCGCTACAGGACGAGTACATCAAAACGATAGACAGTGTCATTTCTTTTCTACAAGGAAAAAATCCAACATTAGCATTGCCAATTTGCCAAGGTGATTATTTGCCTGAAGCTTCCCGATTCGATCAATTAGAAGAAATGGATTGGGCTTTTGGAACCATGGGAACCCAAGATAAAGCCAAGCATTTGGCTACTTTATATTTAGAAGATATTTCAGATTATATAGTAGAATGTGTAGATGAGAATTTTGGATTTAGTCGCTATGCGGAACGATTAGGCAGAAGTGCCAATTCCTTTGATGAGTTGTACGATGCTTTACATCAAGAAACCACTTATATAGATAACCTTTTGATTTCGATTTTAAAATCGAAAATTGAAACCATCCAACCGACATTATTTCTTATTTCTGTTCCCTTTCCTGGAAATTTATACGCTGCTTTTCGATGTGCGCAATGGGTGAAGAAAAATCATCCTACGATTAAAATTGCCATGGGTGGTGGTTTTCCAAATACAGAATTACGTTCGCTAACCGATACAAGAGTTTTTGATTTTTTCGATTTTATCACTCTTGACGATGGCGAATTGCCACTTCAATTATTAATTGATAATTTAAATTCAAAAACTTCTGGTGAATTCAAAAGAACTTTTCTTTTAGAAAATGGAGAAGTGATTTACAAAAACAATACTACCAAATCAGATTACAAACAAGCAGAGGTAGGAACGCCTGATTATTCCGATTTACTGTTAGATAAATACATTTCCGTTATAGAAATTGTAAATCCGATGCACCGAATGTGGAGCGACGGGCGTTGGAATAAGCTAACTATGGCGCACGGTTGTTATTGGGGGAAATGTACATTTTGTGATATTTCATTGGATTATATAAAATTATATGAACCTGTTGCAGCCAATATATTGTGCGATAGAATGGAACAATTAACTGCTCAAACGGGTCAAAATGGATTTCACTTTGTTGACGAAGCAGCGCCTCCAGCTTTAATGAAAGCACTAGCTTTAGAAATATTACGCCGAAAAATGGATGTTTCGTGGTGGACGAACATTCGATTTGAGAAGAGTTTTACAAAAGAGCTATGTCAATTATTGAAAGCATCTGGTTGTATTGCTGTTTCTGGGGGATTGGAAGTTGCCTCAGACCGATTATTGGAACTTATTGATAAAGGCGTTACGGTAGAGCAAGTTGCAAAAGTGACTCGGAATTTTACAGAAGCAGGAGTGATGGTTCATGCCTATTTAATGTATGGATATCCTACTCAAACGGTTCAAGAAACAGTTGATAGTTTGGAAATGGTGCGCCAGCTTTTTGAAGTTGGAGTTTTACAATCTGGATTTTGGCATCAATTTGCGATGACGGCTCATAGTCCTATTGGATTAAATCCAGAAAAATATGGAGTGATTAAAGAAACTGAAGAAATTGGATCCTTTGCCAATAACGATATTAATTTTATAGATTCGACCGGAATTGATCACAATCAATTTAGTTTTGGGTTAAAGAAATCACTATATAATTTTATGCATGGAATTTGTTTCGATTATCCATTACAAGATTGGTTTGATTTTAAAATTCCAAGTACTACTATACCAGAGGACTATATTTTTAATGCCCTAACAGAAGATGCCGATTGGTCGATAAAGCCCAATTTAAAGGTAGTTTGGATAGGAGGAGAGCCTCAAGTTGCTAATTTTAGTAAAACTAAAAAAGGAAATTCTTGGGAAATGACAGAACTCACGTTTCATGATAAAAAAGAAATGGTATCTATTCAAATGAATCGGGATGAAGGAGATTGGTTCGTTGAAACACTTAAGAAAATTTCTATTTCTAATTCAAAACGCTACACTTTACAAGAACTAAAATCTGACTTTGAATTGAATTTTGAAAACTTTGAATTATTTTGGTTTTCAAAGCCTGTTGTAACTTTGAAGAGCTACGGATTGCTAATAGTCTAAATATTAGATATTTGTTTTTTTTATCGAAATATTATTCTATTTTTGAGACTTGCAATTCCTTCCAATGAAAAACTTCTTTCAAATTGTCCTTTTGCTTCTTCTTTGTACTTCTTTGAAAGCACAAGACAAAAATGTATTTGATGTTGCTCGAAAAGGAACCTTATCAGAAATAGAAGGTATCTACAAACAAAATCCAGATCTTTTAAATGCTATTAATGATAATAAAGCCACCCCGTTAATTTTGGCTTGTTATAGAAATAATGAAGCTGTAGCTTTATATTTATCTGATAAAGTGGCGAATATCAATTATAATTCTGGAATGGGAACGGCTTTGATGGCAGCGATAATGTCGGGAAATAAAGTAATTATAGAGAAATTAATCTCAAAGAAAGCAGACTTAGATCAACAAGATACTCAAGGGAAAACAGCGTTAATCTATGCAGCTTTTAATAATAATCTAGAAATAGCGCAATTACTAGTTAAATCGGGAGCAAATTCTAAACTTGCTGATAATGAAAAGAGAACCGCATTAGATTATGCCAAATTCAATAAGAATACGCAGTTAATCATATTATTAGATCATTAAATCAACCATTAAAATAAATTATCATGAAAAAACTTTACTTTGCAATTACCTTATTTATTGGACTAAATGTTTCAATGGCACAAACAAAATCAACCGGAGTGGTTAGCTTAAATAGCTCAATGACTTTACAAATTGATATGAATTCAGCAACATCAACTGTAACACTTAGGCTTACAGGTCCATCCGATAAATGGTTTGCAATTGGATTTAATGCAACTACAATGTCTAACGGAACGGATTGTCTATATTACTCTACTTCTTTAGTAGATTCAGTTTTAACGGGTCAATCGGCTCCAACTACTGATGCGTCAAACGAATGGACTGTAGTTAGCAATAATTTATTATCAGGAACTACTAGATCACTTGTTTTAACAAGAAGCTTTGCTGGCGGTGCTGGCGATTATACTTTTGCTTATAATAATAATTCTTTAAATGTTATTTGGGCCTACGGTTCAGGTCTAACAATGGTTCAACATGCTGGTGGAGCTGCGAGAGGTTCAAGTAATTTAGGGTTTACACTTGGTGTTGATGATTTTACATCATTAAATAATATTTCTATTGCTCCAAATCCATCTAATGGATTGTTTACAATTACAAAAAATATTCAAACTTCCATTTCTAAAGTAACCGTATTCGATATCAATGGAAAGGTTTTAAAAGTTATTGATTCAGAATTAAGTTTAGAGACGATTCAAATGAATTTATCAGATTTTTCTAAAGGGGTTTATTTCTTAGAAATCTGTAATGATATTGATAAAGTAGTACGTAAAATTATTATTGAATAATTATCAAACTAAATCATACACAAACTCTATTTGAATCAAATAGAGTTTTTTTTTGCCGAAAAATCATCTTTTAGGTCGTTATTCTAATTATTAATTTAATTAAGAAAATCTTAAGTTTTTTAGTCAGTTTTCGAAATTTAATTTAGTAAATTTGATCATTATAATTATTCAAACTATGTCGAAGAAAGTAAAAATTATTGGGATTTTGTTGTTGGTTGTTTTACTAGTTGCAATTTCTATTAATTATGTTTTTCATGGTGGTGCAAGAGATTTAGCTACAGAACAAACGGAATTTAACGTAAATTCTAAAGATATTATTTTAGAGTTTTCTTCTGATGTCACTTCAGCTTCAAAAAAATATTCTGATAAAGCGATTTCTATTTCCGGTAGAGTAACTGAAGTTTCTGATAGTATTGTAACTATCGACCAGACGATAATTTGTAATTTGAAGTCCCCAGATTCTAATATAATAAAAGAGCAAACCATTTCTATAAAAGGAAGATTAGTAGGTTTTGACGATTTATTGGGAGAATTGAAATTAGATCAATGTTCAATTAACAAAAACAATTAAAATATGAAAAAAAAGAATCTATTTTCGATCGTACTTTTTCTTTGCTCAGTAGGCTTTGCGTTTGCACAAGATGATTTATTAAATCAATTGGATGCAGGTGCTCCAAAGCAAGTAAATATTGAAATAGCAGCATTTAAAGGACTTCAAATTTGTAACATGCAATCTACCAAACTACCTGCAAAAGGGGAGTTTTACTTTGTTGTTTCTCACCGTTTTGGTGATTTAGCTCAGGGAATGGATAACTTTTTTGGATTGGATAATGCCTATACCAAATTGGGAGGTATATATGGCGTTTCCGATTGGTTGGCTATTAGTGCCTCTCGTCAAACATATCAAAAAACCTATGAATTGGCGGTTAAATATAAAATGTCAAATCAAGAGGTGGATGGATTTCCAGTAACAATTGTTGGATACAATACCCTGGACATTAATAGTGAATTGAAAAAGAATGAGCTAATGCCTGGGTTACAATTTAATCACCGATTGGCATTTACAACTCAATTATTAATTTCAAGAAAATTCAATGATTCTTTCTCTTTTGAAATTGCACCTATATATGTTCATAAAAATTTATATGACGGAATTTTAGATCAAAAAACTACTTTATTATTGGGGACTGGAGCCAGATATAAAATTGCAAAACGATTAAGTTTGAATTTAGAATATGCTTCGAGATTGAATTTACCTGAAGAATTTGTATCGAATTTTCACAATCCATTGACTTTAGGTTTAGATATTGAAACTGGCGGGCATGTATTTCAGCTGGTATTCTCCAATAGCCAAGCGATGAACGATGTTGCAGTATTTACAAATGCTCCTGGGCGTTGGGATGGAACTAAGCAATTGTATTTTGGATTTAATATGTATAGAGTATTTTAAAAAAGACATTATGAAAAATATAAAAATAGTTTTATTAGCATTTAGTGGTTTGTTCCTTATTTCTTGTGAATCAACAACTGTTCAAGATATTTCAGGGGTGGTAACCAATCCAACCTATAATACCAATGTTAAACCTGTAATGACCTCAAAATGTACAGGTTGTCATTCTGGCGGAGGACAATACCCAAATTTAGATACGTATTCTCAAGTTAAAGCTTCCTCACAAAATGGAAACTTACTTTGCAGATTAGATGCTTCCTGTGGAAATATAATGCCTCAGTCTGGTAGTTTGCCACAAGCAACCATTAATATGATCAACACATGGGCTACTAATAATTTCCCTGAAAATTAAGATGAAAAAAATAATATTACTTTCGTTTCTTTTATTGGTAAATATCACTTTTGCTCAAAGGTTGTTGACTCGTTCTGGGGAAATTAAATTTGATGCTTCAATGCCCAACTTGGTTGAAATAATCGGAAAAAGCAATACAGTTTCTTCAATTTTAGACCTAGCAACAGGGCAATTTGCAACTAGTGTGATTATTAAGTCTATCCGATTTAAAGTACCATTAATGGAAGAACATTTTAATGAAAATTATATGGAATCTTCTAAACATCCTAATTCCACTTTTAAAGGTAAAATTACAGGTTTTGATGCTAAGAAATTAGTTGCTAGTAAGGTAGCTTATGATATTGAAGGCGATTTAACCATTCATGGAATTTCGAAGAAAGTTAAAACTAAAATCTATTTAGCTTCAAATGGTAGTAAAGTTGCTGCTTCTGGTAATTTTTTGGTTCATGCTCAAGATTACGACATTGAAATTCCAAGTTTAGTAAAAGAAAAATTTGCTGATCAAATTAAAGTTAGCTTTAACTTTGATCTTGATTCTAAATAATAAAAAAAACGCGAGATATTTCTCGCGTTTTTTTATCTATATATCTACCTGTTTTTCCTAGAATAGGCTTCTTGTTGCTTCTTAGCATCTTCAGCAAGCAGTTTATATTTTACTTTTTGATCTTTATTAAGTAAAATCATTATATCAAGGTCCATTTTTTCAGAAATTGCTTTAAGTTCAGTAGCTTTTTCTTCATTACCCCCATCTTCCTTCTTAATAATTGCATTTTGTTTTTTTATGTTTTGGGTGATGATATTCGAAATAGCAATAACTTGAAGTTCGTCTAGTTTAAGTTGTTCGTTGAGTCGATCTACTACTTTCTTTACCGTTTCCTCAATAGCCGGCTCTTTTGGTTGTGACCTTTGTTGGTTTTGCATGTTGGGATTTCCAACCATTCCATTTCCCATTCCACCTTGACCATAACCCCCTTGTCCGTAGCCACCGTAGCCACCTTGACCATATTGAGCTGAAATAGAATGTATTGTAAATAACAAAATTATACTGCTAATTATTTTCATTGATTTCATATCTAAAATGTTATATTAATTTTATGTTAAACGGGTTCCCCGTATAAATCAAATTCAGTGGCTTCAATTATTTTAATCAGCACAAATTCACCTGTTTTCACATAGTGTTTTGAGGCGTCTATCAATACTTCATTATCTACGTCAGGACTATCAAATTCTGTTCTTCCTACAAAGTGAGCTCCTTCCTTTCTATCAATAATACATTTAAAGGTTTGTCCTACTTTTTCCTGATTTAAATCCCAAGAAATTTGTGATTGTAATTCCATTATTTCTTCTGCTCTAGCCTGTTTTGTTTCACTGGGAACATCATCTTCAAGTAAATAGGCATGTGTATTTTCTTCATGGGAATAAGCAAAACAACCCATTCTATCAAATTTCATTTCTTGAACAAAATCTTTTAGAATTTCGAAATCCTCTTGAGTTTCTCCTGGATAGCCTACAATTAATGTAGTTCTAATTGCTATTCCTGGAACTGCAGTTCTAAAGTCTTTTAACAATTGAGTAGTTTTTTCTCTAGTTGTTCCACGACGCATTGATTTCAAGATAGCATCTGAAATGTGTTGAAGAGGAATATCAATATAGTTACAAATTTTAGGTTCTCGTTTCATGATTTCCAAAACATCCATCGGAAAACCCGTAGGAAAAGCATAATGCAAACGAATCCATTCTATGCCTTCCACTTTAACTAATGCTTCTAATAATTCTCCTAAATTTCTTTTTTTGTAGATGTCAAGCCCGTAATAAGTTAAATCCTGAGCGATTAATATCAACTCTTTTACGCCATTTTTAGCCAATCCTTCAGCTTCTTTAACTAATTTTTCAATAGTTTGAGAAACGTGTTTACCTCGCATTATTGGAATAGCACAAAAACTACATGGTCGGTCGCAACCTTCTGCAATTTTTAAATAAGCATAGTTTTTTGGAGTAGTGGTTAATCGTTCACCCAATAATTCATGCTTGTAATCGGCCCCTAAGGCTTTCAATAATCCTGGCAATTCTGTCGTCCCAAAATACTGATCTACATTTGGAATTTCCTTCTCCAAATCGGGTCTGTATCTTTCAGATAAACAGCCGGTAACAAAGACTTTATCAACAATTCCACGTGCTTTTTTATCGGCATATTCAAGGATGGTATTTACGGATTCTGCTTTGGCATTATCAATAAAACCACAAGTATTAATTACAACAATATTTCCCTCTTCCTCATGCACCACATCTTTTCCACTGGCGCGCAATTGCCCCATTAAAACCTCACTATCGTAAACATTTTTGGAACACCCAAGGGTAATCACATTGATTTTATTCTTTTTTAACGATTTCGTTCTCATATATTGTAAATCCTCAACTAATTTGAAGTCAGCAAAATTACACTATTTATTATTAGGAGCATAAAGTTGCTTGGTTTTTATGACGTTATTTCCCGCTATTCGCTCTATCCTCACAAGGGTGAGGGATGACGCTGCTATCGGGGCTAATAATAAAGTAAGTAGTTACAAATTAATTATCTTTTCAGTGTAAAATGACCTTTTTCAGTTCTACCGTCTTCAAAATAAATTGTATACCAATAATCATCCGTCGGTAAAGGTTCGCCATTAAAAGTACCATCCCATCCTTTACTAATAGGGCTTAGTTCCTTCAATAATTTACCATAACGGTCAAAAATATAAATAGTAGTATTGTAATTTTTAGAGGAAGTTAAGCCAAGAACGTTCCACGTATCATTAAATCCATCGGCATTCGGCGTGAAAAATTTTGGAATACCAATTACATTAATTATTTGTGACGAAGTGCCACAACCATCTAAATCCTTAACATATACGGTATGAGTGCCAGGAGCAACATCTGTAAAAATATTTATTGTTTGGTACCCATTAGGGTAATCTAAACTGAAAACATAATTTCCTAGTCCGGTTACATTAATAATTACTGTATTATTTTCGCTTAAATCCATAATGGTAGGCATGTTGAATTGAGCAGCATTAGATGCGACTACTGTAATGGTTCTAATTCTAAAACAACCCATAGAATTTATAACTTTAACGGTGTAAATTCCTTCTGTATTTACATTTAAAGTGTTGGAAGTAGCAGTAGGAATTACTACGCCATTTAATGACCATTCGTAAGTATAATTGGTAGTTGGAGTTCCGTCGGTGATACCCGCATTTAATAAAGCAAAGAAAGTAGGGTCATTACTGCATACTAATTCTGAAGATTCTAATTCAATTATAGGAACTGGATTTACAGTAAATGGTAGCGTTTTAGTAATTCTACAAGTTGGATTAATTGGGTTGTAAACTACAACAGTAATATTTTTTGTTAAGGTAACTGGCAGCGGATTTGGCAGCGGAGTCGACATTAACACATTGTACTCATCATAGTATTCGTAAACCATTCCTGTGGGTTGGCCAAAAGTTACAATATTGTGAATCGCTTGAGAACTAGTAAAGTTATACTGCCCATTTTGGGTTGCAGGATCAATTTCATCATCACAAATAGAGGTTAACGAGGTTGGAATTGTAAAATTAACTGGAGATCTATCGACAATAAATTGAATCGTTGTATCGAACCAACAAGCTTGAGGAGTTGTATTAGTAACAACTGCTCTGATTGTTTGAGAGGTAGAAGAGAAAGTCGCTGGAAACGGACTCGTAATCAAATTATTATTTGAATCTCTCAATGGATTATTTGCAGCATCGAAATAGGTTACTACTACTCCAGTTTGTCCTAATAACAAATCTCGTTCTAAGTTTGCGGTATTAAAATTGAAAATACCATCGGTATTATCATCACATTGTCTAGGAATCGTTACTGGGTGTGCAAATGGTTTTGCTTGGACATTTAAAGTCACCCATGGACCCAAACCATAACAAGTATTTGATATATCACTATCAACTCTAACCCAAATATTTTGAGTGGAAGGATATCCTATATTTCTATAATTAGTAAGATTTGTTATTTCATTTAGTTGCGCTAGGGCATCTGCTCTATTTCTATAATATTTAATGTAATAAGTACCGGTAGTTGGTAATAAAGCTCTAATTGTTGGTTCAGTCGAACTAAAATTAAAAGTTGCAATACCATCACGATCATTATTATTCGCATTGTTATTACCATTGATATCTAAATAATCATCACAAACAGCAGGCAGGGTAATATTATAGGTACTAGGAATGTTTGGTGCGGCAACTCGTAAAGTTATTCTAGCCACTCTATAGCATCCATTTATTGTAGTAACCCTTGTCCAAATGTACATTAGGGTAGGAGTAGTATTTGTAAAAGCAAGTGGATTGGTAATCAAATCATAGGCTGGATTTGCGCTAGCGCCAGCCAAAGAGGTGTAATAGGTAAATGTTTCATTTGCTGCATTCGCAGAAATTTGAGAGTTATTTACTGTCAAATTAAAGGCGGTAATTGCGTCCAAATCATCATCACATTGAACAATAGTAACATCATTAATTACGGGTAAAGGATTTACAATTACTTCAGCAATATTGGTAGAAACTGTTCCACAGCCACCATTGGCATAAGTTGCAATACAATAATAATAAAGAGTTCTCACTACCGCAGTTATAGGGGTATAACTTAATGTTGTTGCTCCAGTAATTAGTGTTGCTCCAGTATATGAATTAACCGTGTTAGAATACCATTGATAGGTAGGTGTTCCAGTTCCATCGATAAATACGGTAGTTAATGTTATTGGAGTATTGTTGATACAAATAGGTTGACTTGCCAATGGCTGTAGGCTTACAGAAGGATTGTTTACTACTTGAACACTTACTAGTGGACTTGTTACTGAACATGCTAATCCAGTTTGAGTGATAACACAATAATAAGATAGCGTACCCACAGTAGCTGTTGGAGGGGTGTAACTTGCATTTGTTGCTCCTGTTATTGCGGTATTAGTCAATGAACTGAACCATTGGTAACTGTAAGTTCCTACTCCTCCAGATGGAGTAACAACTAAATCAGTTGGTGTTGCTCCCTGGCAAATTATTTGAGTATTGGGGGTAATGGTTACAGTAGGATCTGGAACCACACGTACTAAAGCAGTAGTACTGGCTACACTTCCACAACCTGAACCTGATAAGGTTACTGTAGCATAATAGTTATTATTCCCTGCGGTACCAAACGTACCAGGAGTATAAGAAGAACTCGTTGCTCCTGAAATTAGTAATCCCCCTGGATTGGTATACCACTGGTAAGTGGCAGTTCCTACTCCTCCAGTATAACCTACAACTAGTGGTGCTATAAGACCACCAATACAAATATCTTGACTTGCTAACGGTTGGGGTGTTACAGTTTGAATTGGATTTACAATAACTTGCACAATGTTTGAAGTCACTAAACCACATCCACCATCGGCATATGTTGCTATACAATAATAATAAATTGTTCCTGTTGAAGTTGTTGGAGGAGTATAAGTAGAAGCACTAGCTCCTGCAATTGAAGTTCCTCCAAGTGCATTAACAGTATTAGAATACCACTGATAAGTGGGTGTTCCAGTTCCGTTCGATAAAGAAATAGATAAATTTATTGGTGTACCATTCAAACAAACCGTTTGAGTTGCTTGAGGCTGAGTAGTTACTATCGGAACATCAACAACTTGAACACTTACAATCGGACTTGTTACTGAACATGCCAATCCAGTTTGAGTGATAACACAATAATAAGAAAGGGTACCCACAATAGCTGATGAAGGAGTGTAACTTGTATTTGTAGCTCCAACAATTATTGTATTGGCTGGAGAATTGTACCATTGGTAACTATATGTCCCTACTCCTCCTGATGGAGTTGCAACCAAATCAGTTGCGGTTGCTCCTTGGCAAATTATTTGAGTAGCGGGTGTAATGGTTACTGTAGGATCTTGAACCACGTGAACTAGTGCCGTATTACTAGCAACACTTCCACAATCTAATCCTGAAGATGTCACTTTTGCATAATAGTAATAGTCTCCTGCAGTAGTAAATGTGGGTGGGGTATAAGTTGTTGATGTAGCGCCAGAAATAATAGTTCCACCGGTGTTGCTATTGGTAGCACTGCTATACCATTGAACAGATGGAGTTCCTAAACCTCCAGAATAGGCAATTGAAAATGGAGTAACATCTCCTCCAATACAAATATCTTGAGTAGCTAAAGGTTGTGTTGTAATTGTTTGAACAGGGTTTACAACCAAATTAAATGAAGTTGTTAAATAACATCCAGAAGCCGCAATAGTTAACCTTACGTATATAATTCTGTTTCCTGTATTTATTGTGGTAATTCCATTTTGTCCTAAATTGGCATCACTTTGAGAAGTATGATAGGTTACGTTCACACCAGTTTGAGTTCCTAACGCCTCACTATTTTTTAAAGTTAAATCAAAAGTTGCAGTACCATTAGTAGCACTTCCATCAACTGCATCATCACATTTTGAATAATCAGTAATTGTATTTATTACAGGAACAAGAGAATTGTTTACATTTACTGTAGACGAAACTACCGGGCAAACCCCTGTTGCTGTAAAACTATAGGTATATATTCCACCAGCATCAACTGCAGGATTAAAAATACCTGTACCAGAAGTTAATGTTGGACTCCATGTACCTCCAACTTCTGCAGTACTACCTAATAAACTAAATAAATTATAAGAAGGGGTGGTTACACAGGAAGAAGTAGTTGTGCTAACGCCTGTATTTTTTATTTGTTGAATGGTTACATTTACTTTAACGCTAATGGTAGTTAGAGAGGTATTACATGATTTGGTAAATGTGTAAATATATTCACCAGGTAAATTAATAGCGGGATTAAATATGTTTCCATTTAAAGGAGCTCCACCAGTTGGTAGAGACCAAGTCCCGCCAGTCCCTGGATTACCTGTAATAACAGTGAATAGATCTTTTGTACTATTAGAACAAACACTAACATTAGTATCTTGTGGTGTGCTTCCAAAACCAGAATAGTAACCTGCAAATCCTACCGCGCCTGTTAATCCTGCATTTCCAAAAACTCCAACCGCTAAAGGACCTGTAGAGGTAACATTTAGATTTCCTGATTGATTAGCAACTCGGTAAGATACCCAATCGGTATTTCCTAAAACCGCCTGTGCTTGGGATGTAGGAACTGCAACTCCATTAATAGATATAGTTGCATTAGAGTAAGTCAACATCATTAAATCGGCAGTGTAATTGGTACTTCCAATTTGATTTACGTTTGGAATATTAACAGAATTTTGAAAAAAGCAACTCAGAGGCGGAATAAAATTTAGACCACAGGTAGCGGCACCCGAACCTCCAGCTAATAATTGGTATGCGAAAACAGGCTTGCTAGCATGAACAAATATGTTACTATTATTGGTTCCTTGATAGTAAGAGTTGGGTACCAAATAATACTGACCAGCATTTAAAGTAGTAACAGGTGTAGCACTTCCGTTTACAAAAATAGCGGTGTTGTTTTCATGAGCAACAATTAATGGATTTTCAATAGTTGAAATCCCGTTTCCTTCTATAAAAATATAATCGGTACCAATTTGTGTTGCAGATACAATTTGGTCTAAAGTGATATCCCCATTTCCATTTGTATTTCCTCCAAGAACATTACCTGTATTCACTGCGACGGGTTTGTCCGAGGTAATTAAACCACCAATTATTCCATCTAGATTTGCAGTTACATTACTGTATCCGCTAAAAACGATACATTGACCAGCATTTAAAGTATAGGTTTGAGTATCAGCAGTAATATTTCCTGTTCCACTAGAAAAAATAACTCCTGTATTATAATTTGATAACGTAACACTAGTGTTATTTTCAGTAGCCATAACACTGGCTACAAAGTTTTTTCTATTGTCTTGACTTTCATTTATGGTACAACCCAACCTAAAACTAGTACCAATTCCAGGTTTCCCCTTTGAAATAATTGTTTCAGCATGACTCGCATGTCGCATTCTAAAACTAACATAAAAATCTTTTGTTCCTTGAAGCATTACCCCTTTACCTGTAACAACGGTGTTTACATCACTTAAACTTAGAAACATTTTTGTGGGTTGTCCTGTTCCTACTGCAAATGAAGCTGGTGTTGATGCAGATATTGTAAATGGAGAACCAGCATAGGGTGTGCCATTGCCATCAGTTGCAATCACCTGAAAAGGAGTGGTTTCATTGGTAGACATATAAATATACTGATCAGAAATAGCTGAGTTATCTCTTGAATGCAAAGGTGGTATCCAGTGTCTATTACTCAACTGTGAAAAAGATATCAAAGAAGATAATAGTAATAAAAGTAATGCTAATTTTTTCATAGTAGTATTCACAAAGTGTAAAAATAGAATAATTATCTCAATAGAGCAAAGTGTCCTTTAATTATTCTATCGTTATTAATTATAATAGAAAACCAGTAATCGTCAGCAGGTAAAGACTGTCCATTATGGGTTCCATCCCATCCGTTACCTTTGGTGTTAACTTGTGTTATTAATTTGCCATACCTGTTGAATATATAGATCATCATATTTGGATATTTAGCGCTATTTTTTATAGTCCAAAAATCATTAAAACTATCTCCATTGGGAGTAAAAAATCTTGGATAATCCAAAACAAAAACTTTAGTTGGAGTTGGAAATCCGCAGCCATTTATATCCCTAATGTAAATAAGATAGCTTCCTTCGGTTACATTGTAAAACTGAGGACTATTTTGATAATGTACCCCGTCTATTGAAAATTCATAATTTCCAATTCCAGTGTAATTAATTACAATTGAATTCTCACTACCCGAAAAATCTACAATATCCACTGAGGTAATTGTAGCGGTTCCTGAATTTAAAGCTATAAATTTTTTTGTAGCTTGACATCCTATAGCATTGGTAACGGTAACGGTATAATTTCCTGCTGTTGCAATGGTAGTGTAATTGGTTGTATCATTGTTACTCCACTGGAAACTTGAAAAGATATTGGGTACAGCAATCCGCTTCGGATTTCCATTGCAGATATAAACAGTTTCGTCATCAAAATTAGAAGGGGAAAATGCTGTAACTTTTAATTTTATTGGTGTTATACCATAACAATCAGGGCCATTTACAATCCTTGCGTAAATGATTTGTTCGTTAACTATTGAATTGGTAAAATTATTTGTCAGCAGATTTTGTTGAGTTAATGCATCAATATTGGTTAAATAATATTCTACCACTAATCCCGATGGTAATCCTGATAAAATTTGCGGACTGGCATCAGTATTTAAATTAAACATTGTAAATCCATCTAAATTTCCATCGCCGTCACATTTTAAAATTGGATTTTGTGGTCCAATAACCTGATTTGATATTTGAAGGTTTACTGTTGCGAAAGCCACACAACCAAAAGAATTGGAAACTCGGCCATAAACGGTATTCGTGTTTGAATTCCTATAATTTCTTGGGTTTGGAATCGGATTTATATCGTTTATATTCTCATAATAAATCACACTACTCAACTGTGTATTATTCCCGGTTAGTATCGAATCGACTTTTGTCAAATCAAAAGTTGCTATACCGTCATTATCATCGTCACATTGAATTAGATTGGCATTGGTTAAAGAGGGTTTTGAACTATATTCAATCGTTACTTCATCTGTTGCAACACAATTAGTACCGATTAAAGTAATTTCTACTTTGTAAATTCCGGAATCTCTCACCGTGTAAATCGGATTAGTTTGACCTAAGATTTCAGAATTATTTTTAAACCATTTGTAAGAGTATAATCCAGGAATTGTGGCGTCTAAATCATAGGTATCTCCTTCGCAAATGGGATTGTTAGTGGAGATTAATTTATCCGGTCCTAAGTTGGCTCCAACATTAAAACTATTAGCTCCAAGAAAAATAGCAGAATCGTACAGATTGTTTCCTTGGTCTGCAATAACTAATTTTATATGATAAGGTCTACTTGGAATTACATTTGCTTCCGCTTTCATAATTACTGTTTGACCATTATAATTGGTGGGGTGATTGGTTCCATTGAATGCATCAAAATAAGATTGATTTGCTGGGGGGCACACACTTCCAGTTCCTCTCACCGTGTTTATTTTTACTGGAATTGTCGTTCCTGGTACAATGGCTAAATTTTGATAAGGGGTCGAATTGTCTACCGGTTTTAATAAAAAAGCAAAGCCATCGGTATAATTGCATTGATTGTTCGAGGCATTTATTAAATATTGTTCGGAGGAAAAAATATAATCAAAACTAATTTTATTGGTTATTGGAATAAAGTCAAATTCTAAAACGGTAGCGTTTATTGAATTGGTTACACCAAGTGCGAGTTCTAGATCTGAATCACCTAACCAGGAAGTACCTCCTTGACTTAAAATGAAATTATTGGGACCAACTGCCGAAGTTGCTTTTCCGGTGCTTAGAATAATTCCTTCAGTAAAAGGAAAATTACTTGTTCCAGCATTGAAATAACCATAACTTTTTTGAACCCCACTAAATGCATCTCCACTAACTGAAAAATTACTAACATTAGCGCACGGACTATTGCCAACTAACACGTTTTGAACTAACTGTTGAGCGGTATAGGTGTCATTAACTTGGATGTATTGCCCGTTTATTGCCCAGGAAAAGCAAATTGACAAAATGAAATAGAGGGATTTTTGTGTAATTTTCATAACTACACAAATATACTACAAATCTCTTTTCTTCAGTAATTTGTAAGAAAGAAAAACGAAAATGGTAGTCCATGCTAAAACTATTAAAATAGAACTAAAATGAACACTATAGTCTTTGCCATTTCCAGCTCCACCAATCGCTGTTTGAATATTTTTTATTACCGATAATCTTGAAAAAGGCTCTACTATTAAATTCCCCATCGATTCTAATGGGAAAAATTGCATAATGTTATCAGCAGTTTTTCCTTCTGGAAATATTTTAAAATTTAAAATACCTTTTGCAATTCCTTCCAAAATATTCCATACAAAGAGGAATCCTATTGCAAATGCAGATCTTTTTACCAGTATCCCTAAGAATAAACAGAAAGAAAAGAAGCCAAGTAATTTTACAAAATAGGCTAGAAGGTACTCCAGGTCGGAAAAAACGATACTCATCTCGGTATAAGAAGAGAAACTAAAGCCGAGAATTAGAGACATAATAAAAACAAAAAGGGTTGATGCTGCAGCAAATACCACTACCGTTAAGAATTTTGAGAGTACAAACTCTCGTTTGCTCATCCCATCAATTAAATTCTGCTTTAAGGTGCCGTAACTGTATTCATTGGCCATCATTGAAACTATTACTATCGCTAAAAAGAATTTTAAAATTGCAGCAATGTAAGTATTAAAATGCCATATGTAAGGAAAGTTGAATATCCCTTGATCAGCGATGTGAAGTTGAAAACTCCCAATATTAAATTTTATTGAAGCAATTAATGCGATAAAAGAAAGTATAAAGAAATAGGCAATTGATAATATCCTGCTTGATCTGCTGAGCCATATTTTTTGTAATTCTATTGAAAGTAATCTTTTCATGTATATTTTAGATTTAAGACTTTGATCTTTGTTATTGTAATTGATTTTTTGTTGCCATAGCCAATGCTATTTATTTTTTGTTAACTCTAAAAATTGGTCTTCCAAACTCGATTTACGTTTAACTAAATGATTTAAAAAAATATTATTTTGAAATAAATATTTGTTTAACTCGGCAGCATCCAACGGATTTTTAAGATAAACCAATACTTTTCCTTCATCAGCAACCACTTTTTCAATAGCAGGATGCGCTTGAATTACACCAATTAAAGTATCGTTATTTTCAGATTGCAATTCAAAATAGCCTTCATTGGAAGACATTCCATCAACTGTTCCAGTATATAGAATTTTCCCTTTTTGTAAAACTAAAACATGGGAGCATACTTTTTCTACTTCATCGAGTAGGTGAGAAGCCAATAAAATGGTTGTGCCTTGAGAGGCAATTAACCGAATAATATCACGAATTTGATGAATTCCTTGAGGGTCTAATCCGTTGGTAGGTTCATCTAAAATAAGAATTTCCGGATCATTCAATAATGCAGAAGCTATTGCTAAACGCTGCTTCATTCCTAATGAAAAAGTGTTGAATTTACTGTTTTCACGATCAACTAGCCCTACTAATGTCAGTTTTTCTTGAACTTTGGAATAGTCTATATTTTTGATTTTACAAACCAACTCCAAGTTTTGTTTCGCAGTCATGTAGGGATAAAAATTGGGACGTTCAATTATGGCACCTACTTTTTTAAGTGCTTCGTGGGTTTCTAATTTACCACCAAACCAACTGTAAGTACCAGAGGTTTTATTGACCACATTTAAAACAATTCCTAAAGTGGTAGATTTTCCACTTCCATTAGGTCCTAGAATTCCGTATACATTTCCCTTTTTAATTTCAAGTGATACATTGTTTACAGCGTGAACATATTTATTGTAAATTTTGTTCAGATTACTAATCGAAAGTATAGTTTCCAAATTTTATTTTTTTTTATAAATGTAAGACGTTTTATGTTTTTAAATGTTACAAAAACTATAATTTTTATCAAAAAAAATCCCTTATAATAAATAAGGGATTTTGTATTGATTTTCTAATCTAGCTTTTTTGTTCTTTATTGAAATAAACCAAGTAATAATACATTTGCTTTTCTTCATCCCAGCCTTTTTCAACAAATTTTTCCGCACTTTCAGGATTAATAAAATCCATTTTAATTTGAATGTGGGTATCTAAGTTAATTACATTCTTTATTGATTTTCGAGCATCCGATACGGCTGAATTTGCTATTGGAAAAGTAGTCACATCTTCAATGCTGTATTTCTCCCCTTTATCTACTTTATAGCTTCTAAATTCAGGAATTAAATCGGGATTGTCCATTACTTCATTTAAGAAATTGCTTTCTTCAAATTGGTCGTTTTTTGCAAAATAATTTACCGAACGATTCATAAACATTACTTCCTGTTTTTTATCCTCAGCGGGAAAAACAACGTCTTTTGCAAATCCCTGACAGAATTTCAAGTATTTCTTAGTGATAAAATTCTCATCTTGAAAAGCATCAACAGATAGAAAATGTTCTAACCAATATCTAGCATCATAACGATTACTGTCTACCGATAATATCTTGTATCCTTCCTCTTTTTTGTAATTAAAAATCAAACAACCTTTGTCTAGCTTGCTGAGGTTAATTCCTTGTTGCAAAATCATTTCTAACGTAGTTCCTTTTTCTTCGAATTGTAAAAAATCTGTTTGAACTTCACTTTTAAAAACGCCAATTGCATCCACCACATTATTATCAATGTTTACATTAGTTAAGTAGGTTACGTAAACTTCCCCATTTTTAATGTGCGGATGATTCGATTGCTCAAATAAATGATTGGTAATTTTCTTAGAAACGTCGTGAAGACTACTTGGGTTTGCAAAAACTTCAGAAGCAAATTGGAACATTTCATTGTAATCCAAATCTACCTCGTGGGCAAATTGAAAATAATTCTCTTCTTTTTCTCTAAAAGGTCGGAAGAAATATTCTTTCATCAGCGGTACAATTTCATCGGTAAGACTAAAAGGTTGTCCAGATAAAAATTGAGATTCATTTCTACTTTTATTACCAACTCTGTGAATTGATAACGTTTCAATGTGCGTATTGTAAAGGTTTAGCATTTATTTATTTATTCAGAAAAAAGAACCAAGAAAAAAGAAGCTTCTTTGCCTTTCTTCTTGGCTTAATGTAATTATATTTTTGTATTTGAGCTTTTGCTCCTTAATTTTAACTTTGACCCTATTTTAAACTACCAATTCTCCTCTGATCCGTAATCTTCAAAACTATCATCACCGCTGAACATATCCAAGTCGTCTTCGTCTAAATCGTCTTCAAATTCACCGTAGATATCATCGTGCATATCGGCTTCAAAGTTTTTTTCAATCGCTTCATCAGGCATTTCACCGTGAGAAAAAATAGTTTCAGGGTATATATTTCCTGGAGTTTGATCTTCAATTGCAGCCAATTCCACTAGGAATGTCCACATATTAATAAAATCGTAAACATATATTATTTTGGTGTTTTGCTTATCTAACAAATCTTCCAACTGATAATCGCTCATCGTTTTCTGCTCGCCAGGTACATCTCCAGTATCAAACATTGGAATTTCATCCTCTTGATTCCAAGTGTCATCACAAGTGTAAAACGAAGCTACTTCCATTCCGTCAAATCCAAAAGAATTGAAAATCGCATTGTGTAAATCTTCCAAAGTATCTTCAGAAAGGATTGCAATATCTCTAAAAATATCTTCCTCAGCGTCTAGAATTACTCTAAATTTATAAACCATATTCTTAATTTTTGTAAAGCAACAAAGTTAAAATTTAATTTTAGATTTCGATTTCCCATTTCCGTTTTGTTAATAAGATTTTTTTTAGGAGCTATTCCGGCTATCATTCCAAATCCGCTTTATTTTTACTTACGCAAAATTAAGCGGGATTTTCCCTTCTATCCGGGCTAGAAAGGAGTGGATAAGAGCGTTTTTGCTGAGTTTTTACAGTTCATCCTAAAAATCCGACAATTCAGTAAATAATTAATCAGTATTTTCAACATCCGAATTACATTTGTATCAAATTATTATACTATGGAAAAAGATTGGTTAAATATTGAAAGTTGGAATCCTGAAATGATGCGTCAGTTTATTTGGTTAATAGCAACATTATTGGTTTCAATTTGGATTTATAGAATAATTTATTCAATTCATAAAAAACAAGAAAGTAAAGTCAAAGAGCAGAAAATCATTGCTGGAACTGCTTCTGCCAAATTTGAAACGCTAAAAAACCAAATCGATCCGCATTTCTTGTTTAATAGCCTAAATGTTTTGAGTTCCTTAATTGAAGAAAATCCTGAAAATGCGCAACGCTTTACCACTTCTTTATCAAAAGTTTATCGTTACGTTTTAGAACAAAAAGACAAAGATTTGGTGTCAATCGAGGAAGAATTGGCTTTTGCTAAAACCTATATGAATTTGTTGCAAATGCGTTTCGAAAACAGTTTAACTTATGAAGTTATTATTGATACTATTAAACCGGAAGCCAAAGTGGTACCGCTTTCCTTGCAATTATTGCTAGAAAATGCCGTAAAACACAATATTATTAGTGAACAAAAACCACTACACATAAAAATTTATATCGATAACGATGTCTTGGTAATCCAAAATAATTATCAAAAGAAATCCGTACTTCAAGACGGACAAGGCGTTGGAATTCAAAATATTATTAGTCGTTACAACATTATTACAGACAGAAAAGTTGCAATTGAACAAAATGAAAACACCTATACAGTCAAAATACCAATATTAACTAAACAAATTACAATTATGGAAAATTCAAATTATGACGAAGAAAACGCTTATTACAAAGCAAAAAGACAAGTAGATGAACTAAGAAAATTTTACACCAGTTTAATTTCCTATTGTGTGGTAATTCCATTTCTTATTTTCATTATCCTCCGATTTAGCTCACTTTTTCAATGGTTCTGGTTTCCTGCTTTAGGTTGGGGATTTGGTCTTTTAATGAAAGGACTTCGTGTATTTGGTTATAGTTCAAATTGGGAAGAACGTAAAATTCAAGAAATTTTAAACAAAGAAGAAAACAAACAAAATTGGAAATAATAATAGTAAATAAAGACAAAATGGAAAATCAATATCAAAAAGATGCTCGTTATTATGCGGCACAAAAAAGAGTAAAAAGTGCTGTTGGATTTTATGTTCACCTCACGGTTTATCTTGTTATAAATACATTTATTTGTATTCAAATTTACTTAATTACTAAAGACGACTTTTGGCATTGGGAAAGTTTTGCCACAGCTTTATTCTGGGGAATTGGAATTTTAGCCCATGGAACAAGTGTTTTTGGTAGTAATTTATTATTTGGCAAAGATTGGGAAGAACGTAAAATCAAGGAATTAATGGAAAAAGAGAAAAAGCCAAATCTATAATTTCTATTTTTTAAATTAAAACTATCCAAATGAAAACCATAATCATAGAAGACGAAAAGCCAGCGGCAAGATTATTGCAACGCAAACTCGAAAAGTTAAATGTTCAAGTAGAAGTAATGCTCCATTCTGTTCAAGAAGCTATCGAATGGTTTTCAAATAACGAACATCCCGATTTGATTTTTTTGGACATCCAATTGTCCGACGGATTGTCATTTGAACTATTTGAAAAAGTCGAAATAAAAAGCGCTGTTATTTTTACAACAGCGTATGACGAATATGCATTACGAGCTTTCAAATTGAACTCAATTGACTATCTTTTAAAGCCGATTGACGAGGAGGAATTATCGGTTTCAATTTCGAAATTTAAGACCCATTTTATAAAATCAAAAGAAGCAGTTTTAACAAGTCAAATGGATTTTGAAAAAATAAAACAAATGTTTCAAAGTTCATTTGACCAAAATTCTAAAAAACGATTTACGGTCAAAATAGGGCAGCACCTAAAAGTAATTTCAACCGATGAAATTGAATGTTTTTTTAGCGAAAATAAAGGAACCTATATTCACACTTTTGACAACAGAAATTACTTGATAGAATCCACATTAGAAGTTTTAGAACAAGAATTGGACAGCAAAGATTTTTATAGAATCAGTCGGAAATTTATAATTTCAATGAATGCAATTAAGGAAATTGTAGTCTATAGCAACTCAAGATTAAGACTCATTTTACCCACTTTTAAAGACGATGAAGTCATTGTAAGTCGCGAAAAAGTTTCTGATTTTAAAAATTGGATTGCTTAAAATATCGTTACATTATGAATTTATATAATATTGTTTAATAAATTGATTATTAATATTTTAACGACATAGTATCAATTTAAACTAT
>CALPNL020000004.1 GCA_943324925.2 Chitinophaga pinensis
AACAAAATTTCCGTTGGTATCTGGATTGTAGGTATAGGTTTTATTTATTCGGGCATTATTAGTGTAAAGGTGGGTATTGTAAACTCCATTATTGGAATCTACTCTTGCTATAAAATTGTTGGCGGCTCTAATGATTTTGTTTTCAAAATATAAAAATTCATTTCCTCCCCAAAATTGGGTTTCGGAATCGTACTTGTAAATTAGGTCGTTTCCAATGGTGTACATCGGTTTGATATTGGAAATTGCTTCATTAAATTTGCCATTTTGTAGTAAAAGCACTTTTACATTTTGAAGAGGACTTTGAAATAGTAAATTGGGTGATTTTATTGCAAAATCGATATTTTGTTTGTAGTCAATTGTGTTCAGCGTTCTTGCACTTTTTATTTGCATCGGCACTGAAACGATATTTTCATAGAGCATAAATTTTCTAGAAAAAACGACTTCTCTATCTTCGTTTAGAATCTTTAACATGTAATTTCCGCTTACTAATAGTTGTGTATTTTTATTTGGAAATCCAATTCGGTAATGAGAATATAATTGCAATGTATTTAATGAATTGGTGTATTCTTGAATTCGTATCCCGTCAAATCCTTGTAAGTATTCATTTTTTGATAAATCAGAATGTTTCCAATCATAATTGCAATGAACAATTTCGTAATAGTAGTTGGCTTCATTTCCATACAAGTCATCAAATTGAATTTCAAATGGGTCATTCAAGCTAAATAGCGGAATGCAATTTTGATTATTTTGGACGAAGGTAATTGTTTTGATGTTAAATGGAGGGTCGATTTCTTTTTCCACTTGTGCAAAGGTCACAAATGAAATTAGTATTACCGATATATTTAACCAAATGGCTTTAAACATAATTGTAATTTTACTTTTGTAAATATATGAAAATTACCTTTGAAAATGAAGTTAATAAATAGTGTTATTTGAAACAAACTGGAATTATTTCTCCTTTTGCTAAGCAGAATTTTTCAACCAATTCAGGAGCTATTTTATTGGTAAAGTCTTCTTCAATTACTTTAAATCCAATGCTTCGTAATTTATCAAAATAATCACGGCCATAAATTCTAACATGATCATATTGTCCAAAAATGGCAGCCCTTTCTTTTTGATTGGTTATCGAATCGTCAGAAAAAGTAAATTCTCTAGATAAATCTTGAGGGATTTGAAAGATTCCCATACCGCCAGGTTTCAAAACTCGATATAATTCCTGCATTGCTTTCGTGTCATCGGGAATGTGTTCCAAAACATGATTGCAAAAAATAATATCATAGGAATTATCTTGAAAAGGGAGGTTACAGATATCTGCTTTTACATCGGCCAAAGGAGAGAATAAATCGGTTGTAGTGTATTCTATATTTTTCTGGTTTCTAAACAATTTGTAAAATGCTTGTTCAGGCGCAAAATGAAGTACTTTTAATATTGAACTCGTTTCAGGATCTCTTAATTTGATGCTTTTTAGTTGTTTAACAGAAGAATCTGAATCCAATTCAGATTTAAAAAAATCAGTTTCATTAGTTAGATACAACCAAAGTAAACGATGTCTTTCAAGCGAAAGTGTGCTTGGTGAAAGTACATTATTGCGTTGGTTTCCGTATCCGTAAGGAAGAAACATTTTGAAACTTTTGCCGTCAATAGGATCGGTAAAAGTAGAGCCTCTTAACACGAAGGCTAAAATAGGGCGTGCAATATAACTCAACCGGATGAGGATTGGTCTGGGGATCGTATTGAGTATTAATTTAAAGAGTTTTTTCATTATTTAAAGTACCAATGGCGTTCTTCTAAATTCATCCTCTTCATTACTCACAATTCCTAAAGCCTCATAAACATAAGCAAACGTAGAAAGCAATTCGGGTTTTCCATCAATAATTGCAACATCATGTTCAAAGTGCGCACTCGGTTTTCCATCAGCAGTTAATATGGTCCAACCGTCTTTCAATTGCTTAATGTTTTTAGTCCCCATGTTGATCATAGGCTCTATAGCAACCACCATTCCTTCAACAAATAATTTCCCACGCCCTTTTTTACCATAATTAGGCATTTCAGGATCTTCATGCATTTTTTGCCCTAAACCGTGTCCCACTAATTCTCTAACCACCCCGTAACCGTGAGCTTCAGTATATTTTTGAATTGCATTTCCAACGTCTTCAACACGATTACCAGCCTTAAATTCGCGGATACCAACATATAAAGATTCTTTTGTTACCTGTAATAACTTTTTGGTTTCGGGTGCTACCTCACCAATTTCAAATGAGTAGGCATGATCACCGTGAAATCCGTTTTTAAATGCGCCACAATCTACTGAAATAACATCCCCACTTTCAAGCGGTATGGCATTTGGAATTCCGTGTACTACTTGAGCGTTTGGACTCATGCAAAGTGAATTTGGGAAGCCATATAATCCTAAAAAACTAGGAACGGCACCGTGATCACGAATAAACTCTTCAGCTAATTTATCTAGGTATAATGTAGTCACTCCAGGTTTTATTTCCCGAGCTATCATCCCTAATGTTTTGGAAACAATTAAAGCGCTTTCGCGCATTAATTCTATTTCTTCTCTTGTTTTTTGGATTATCATTTTTTACCGAATAGATTACAAAAGTACAATTTTATAATTATTTAATCGGGATTGGCCATAATTTTAAAAAGTTCAGAATTTGAAACAAAATATCTGTTTTCTAATGCTATTTGTGATAATTTGGCTGTTACCAAATTATTTTCTCTCGAATTAATTAAAAAGAGAGAACTCTCACCAAAAAGAAATAGTTTTTCTTCTGATTTTAGCATTTTGTCATTGTCTTCAGATAAAGATTTTGCAAATTCAATTTGCTTTAAATAGGAAGTAAGTTCTATTTTTTGAGCATTTATTTTATTTTGTAATTGCAATCGTTCAAATTCCAATAAGAATTCTGTTTCTTGAACTTTGAATTTTGCAAGTTTTAAATTTCCACGTTCTTTTCTTAAAAATAAAGGAAAGTAAAAATTCATACCAATCTTATAATCTTTAAATTGATAGCTGTCAAAATAGCTTGGTTCCGACAAATAAGAATAACCCAAATCAATTTTTGGTAATAACATATTCGCTTTTAATTTTCTTTCTACGTTTAAGATTTCAATTTTATTTTGAAGGGCGTTTATTTTCGGATGTGTATTTAATGAAAATTGATTGTTCATTAAATCGTTCGTTTTTAATGTTTCTTGTATCGATAGTTCTAAATTTATTTCCGGAATTAATTCTTCAGCTAATTCTAAAGGAATGTTATTTTCCAACCACAAATAATTAGACAATTCTAATTTTGCTTTTGATAATTTCAATCTAGAGTCTTCGGCGCTTAGTATTCTATTTTTTACAATAATGCCAGCTTCAATACTATCAATTGCTGCCTTGTCCCCTTGTTTAATTAATGATTGAACTCCTTTAAATCGAATTTGAGCGTTTTTGGTATATTCTTCGTATAATTGATATTCACAATATGTTTTTTTCCAATTAAAATAAGCAATTGATGCTTCATATAGTATTTCAATAGCTTCAATTTTTCGTTCAGCTTGACTCAATTGCAATTGAATTTTTGCTTTTCTAAGGTTGGCCATCCTTTCATTGATAAATAATCCTTGCCCTAGGGGAATTGATATTCCTAAAGAGGTCAAGCCTTGATTTGGTAGAGTGTTATCTGGATTTAAATAAATTCCTTCACTATTATCAAATCCTGCTTTTATATCAATTCCATACCAAGTTGGGATTTTAAAACTGCTATTTAATATGGAATAATATTCGTTGTTTTTAAATTGTTTTTTTGAAAAATCGACTTCAATATTTGGATCAAATCCACCTCTAGCAATCATCAGATTAGCTTGCGCTTTACTGATTTCCAAATTGGCGTTTTTAACCAATGGGTGGTATTTTTTTACATATCCAATAAATTCATTATAAGTAAATTCATTAGACACTAAATTTTGCCCATTCAAATTAACCCCAACAAAAAGGAATAGAAAAAGTAGTTTCTTCATTATTTTTTTTCTTTTGAATTTACAGATATTGGCTTATAATAGTTTGGTGGAAATCCATTAAGTGTTCTCCATAGTTCAAACCATACGGGTACATTATTTAAAAGTGCAATCGTTTTTGCACCAGCTCCAATGCTAAGTTGTTTCGGCCATTTTATATCATTTTCATCAGGGGCAATTAACACTCTGTATTTTCCGTTGTCACTAATAAAATTTTCTATAGCAACAATTTTGCCTCCAAAGGTTCCGTATGAAATATCAGGCCACCCTGAAAAAACAATTGTTGGCCATCCATCAAACCATACACGAACTTTTTCCCCTTTTGATATCAAGGGTAAATCAATCGGATTTACATAGGTTTCTACTGCAATTTCAAAGCTGGCAGGCATAATTGTAGCAATGGGAGTTCCTTCTTTTATTGTTTCTCCAATCCCCGATTGCAATGCTCTATTGATGTAACCACTTTGAGACGCCTTAATATAATACATGCCATTTCTGATACTGTAATTGATATATTGATTTTCCAATTTATTTACTTGTGCTTGGGTGTCGTATTGATTACTCATAGCTGTAAATTGGTCGCTTTGTGCTTTGGATTCTTTTTCAGAGTATTCTGCATCAATACGATTTGTTTCTACTTTAGCATTGATAAGCTCATTTTTACTAGATAATAATTTATTTTCCTGAGTAATTATTTTGGCTTCTGCTTCTTGTAATTTCATTCTTTTTTCTTCAACATCGGTAAGAGGTTTCAATCCTTCCTTATTAAGTTGAATGGCTCGATTAAATTGAGTTGTAGCAATTTTTAATTGTGTTTTTACAGCTGCTAAATCCATACTGTCACTTTTTATTTTAAAAATCGCCTGTTTGATTTTATTTCTGGCTTGTTCTTTTTTCAACTTTTTTTCGTTTGAAATTGCTTTTATTTGTTCCGAAAGTGAAAGCACTTTTGAGCCATAAGATTGAAAAGATTGTTTTTTGGCCTCTACTTGTTTTTTTGTATTTTGAACTAGATTCGGATCCATATAATCTTCTTTTACTTCTGAAATAAAAAGAATGGTATCTCCTTTGTTTACAAAATCACCTTCTTTGACATACCATTTTTCTAATCTACCCGAAATAACACTTTGAATAGTTTGTGGTCTTTGCCCAGGTTTTAAAGTAGTTACATTTCCAGTCCCAGAAATATTCTGGGTCCAAGGAAGGAAAAGTGCAATTAATACCAATATAGAAACACCGCCAATTATTCTATTTAATATTTTATAGTGAGGTCTATTAATTAGATTTTTAACAGTTGGGTATTTTTCTAAATTGGGTAATTTTGAATTGTTGTCGGATATATTTAGCATGGTGACTGTGTATTTGTATCAATTAGAATGTTTCCTTTTTGCATGGTTATTTTACGGTCGCATTTTAAATTCCAATAGGAATTTTTAGACGAAACAACAATGCTCCATTTATTTTCACTAGAGGTTAAAAAATCGATAATTTCATTTGCCTCCGTTTCGTCCATTGTACTAGTTGGATCTTCATAGAATAGCATTTTAGGTTTTCGAATAATACTTCTAGCCAATAGAATTTTCTGCGCATTAGAGGAGGATAATTGTTTGCTTTCAGGAAAAATAGGTGTATCTAATCCTTTAGGCAATGATTTTATAAATGAGGTTAATTGGACACTTTCTATTGCCCACTTAAGATCTTCATAGCTAATGTTTGGATTGTTAAAAGTAATATTTTCTTTAAGAGTTCCTTCAAATGTTGATTCTCCATGTAAAACACAGGCAATTTGAGATCTAAATTGATACGTGTCTAATTTTCTAAAAGTGTCGTCATTAATATAAAGTGAACCAGTTTTTGGCTCTAAAACTCCAGATAATATTTTAATTAAAGTTGATTTTCCAGATCCATTTGAGCCATTTAAAATAATTTTTTCCCCTTGTTTTATTTTTAAAGAAATATCATTTATTATTTTTTTATTGGAATCTGGGAATTTGAAACCAATGTTTTCGGCTTCTAAATTTAAACTAGTATAACATACCCCATTCTCGTTATTTATTTCTTCTTCTAATTCCAAATCTGTTATTTCTCCAATTTTTTCAATAGAAGTTAATACATCATAAAAGGTCTCTAAACCTAATATTATTTTTTCTACAGAATTAATAACCAGTAAAATGATAATTTCCGAGGCTACAAATTGTCCGATGTTCATCTTTTGCGAAAGCACCAAAAACCCTCCAATTAATAATAAACCGGCTGTAATAATAATTTTAAAAACAATTAATTGGCTAAACTGCTTTTTAATAATATTGAAATGATTTTCTCTGTATTTCAAATAATCAGTCACTAAGAAATTGTTTTTTTGAAGTGCAAAATCATAGTTAATTTCGTTTTTAAAACTATAATTATTTCGAGCCATTTCATGCAACCAGTTGGCTACTTTATATTTAAATTTTGATTCTTTCATGCTTGTTTCAAGTCCCGCTGAGTAGGAAAATCTAAAAACAAAATAAAGAAGTAAAAAAAGCAGTAAACCAAAAATTATAAAAAAGGGATGGTACAATGATAAAAGAATTAAACCAAATGATATTTGAAGCAATGCGGCAGAAAAATCAAGAAGTAATTTAGAGGTTCCTTTTTGAATGGAAAGTGTATCAAAGAAGCGAGTGGCCAATTCAGGAGGGTAACTATTGTACAATTGCCCTTGTTTAATTTTAGGTAATCTAGCGGCAAATTCAAATGAGGAACGAACAAATATTTTTTGTTGTAGATTCTCTGAAATTCGAAGCTGCATTAAAGACAAAATGCCAACTAAAGCTACCCCAATAACAACTAATACAATTAACACAATCCAAGAAGCACTTACCCGACCTGATTGTATAAAATTGATTATCGCTTGGATTCCTAATGGTAATGACAAACTTATTAATCCAGAAAACATCGCATAAAAAAACAGTTGATAAACATCTTTTTTATCTAATTTGAGAAGATTTAAGAATCTTTTTAAAGGCTTCATATAATTTATTATTTTAAAGTGTTTTCAATCAAGTTTAGGTAAAAATCAGTAGGTGAAATCATGTCGTCACAATCGGTAATGGTTTTCAGATGGTCCTTAAGAAAATACTGATGTAAACTACCTTCAACAATAGATGAAACGAGTGATTTAGCATATTGATATTCTGGATTAACGTCATTAACAATTAGTATTAACCTCGAAATAACTCTCTTGTAAATCAAGAAAAAGCCTTCTTTGTTTTCGGCATCTATTTCTTTAGTGTGTAACGTTTTTGTAAATTCGGCAATGATTATTTTGTTTAGTAATGACTCGTTTATATATGTGGTACTTGCATCATCATTCACTTTTTCAGTCACGATCGTTATAGCCTTTTTTAGTTTTTCACTAGCGTCAGAAATATTGGCAGTTGCAAATACTAGTTTGTATTCCATCCAACTCCAGTACCAAGATGATAAATAAACCAAAAGTTTATGTTTGTTTTCAAAATATCGGTAAATAGAACTTTCGTTGGAGCCAATTTTCTCACCCAATTTTTTAAATGTGAAATTATCAAATCCAATTTCATCAATTAGTATAATACTTTGTTCCAATATCTTCTTTCCTAAATCGGATGTTTCAGGGTCTTTTACGTATATCTTATCGTTAATCTGAATTTTAAAATTTGCTAATACCGTGTTCATAATTAATATTATTTAATGCAAAGATAATAGTAATACTATTAGTATTGAAATTTTAACTTTTATTTATAAAAAAAAGGCTTCACCATCGTGAAGCCCTTAAATAACATAGAATTAAATTCTTATAGTAGTGAATGGCTGGTCATTGCATCTGGTTTTGCAATTCCCATAAGTTCTAAAATGGTTGGTGCGATATCTCCCAAAACGCCATTTTCAATTTTTTCCAAATCGTTATCAACTAAAATAATTGGCACTGGATTAGTAGTATGAGCGGTATTTGGAGAGCCGTCAGGATTGATCATTGTTTCGCAATTTCCGTGATCTGCAATTACAATTGTTGTATAATTATTTGCCAAAGCAGCTGTAATTACTTTTTCAACACATTGATCTACCGCTTCACAAGCTTGAATTGCCGCGCTCATTACTCCGGTATGTCCTACCATGTCTCCATTGGCGAAATTCAAGCATACAAAATCAACTTTGCCTTTTTCTATTTCTGGAACAAGTGCTTCTGTTAATTCAAATGCGCTCATTTCAGGTTGCAAATCGTAGGTTGCCACTTTTGGAGAATTTTTTAAAATGCGGCTTTCGCCAATAAAAGGTTCTTCACGACCGCCAGAAAAGAAGAAAGTAACATGTGGATATTTCTCTGTTTCGGCAATTCTAATTTGAGTTTTATGGGCTTTTTCTAATACTTCTCCTAAGGTTTCAGTGATATTATCTTTGTTGTAAACTACCTTAACATTTCGATAGGTTTCGTCGTAATTTGTTAAAGTAACATAATACAAATTCAATTTGTGCATGTTTTGTTCGTGGAAATCTTGCTGAGATAGTGCCTCAGTTAATTCACGGCCTCTATCGGTTCTGAAGTTGAAGAAAATAACTACATCGTCTTCTTCGATTGCGGCTAAAGGGTTTCCATTATTGTCCAAGTGAACCAACGGAGCGATAAATTCGTCAGTGATGTTATTAAGATAACTAGATTCTATAGAAGCAACGAGATCAGAAGTTCCTGTTCCCGTGGCGTGAACTAGTAAATCGTAGGCTAATTTTACTCGTTCCCAACGTTTATCTCGATCCATTGCGTAATAGCGACCTATAATTGAAGCTATTTTAACGGGTGTTTTTGAGATATAGTTTTCAAGATCTTGGATGTATTTTTTTCCCGATTTTGGATCTACATCACGACCATCAGTGAATGCATGAATGAAAACTTTTTCAAGTCCATATTCTTGAGAGGCATCAATCAATCCTCTTAAATGAGAAGTATGAGAGTGAACTCCTCCATCAGAAACTAATCCTAATAAGTGTACTTTTTTATTGTACTCTTTAGCATAAGTAAAAGCATCGATAAGTACTTTTTCTTTTGCAAGCGTATTGTTAGCTACGGCTAAATTTATTTTTGCTAAATCTTGATATACAATTCTTCCAGCACCCAAATTCATGTGTCCCACTTCAGAATTTCCCATTTGGCCTTCTGGTAAACCTACGTTCAATCCGTCGGTTCTAAGTTGGGCGTTAGGGTAGTTTTTATAAAGCGAATTTATAAACGGAACGTTTGCGTTGTCGATGGCGGAAACCTTTGGATCTGGAGATTTCCCCCATCCGTCAAGGATCATTAAAATCACTTTTTTATTCATGTTGTGTGTTTTTTAGCCCAGATGGAAGAGGAAATCCCTCGCTTTTGCGAGGATTGCAACGTACAGCTGGAAAGAGCTCCAAAATTAAGAAATTAAAATAACTTTTTGGCTTGATTATAATCAATAAAATACCTCATACTTATTGAAAAAGCATGGTTTAACGCCTCGTTATTTAGGAGATTTGTAACGTTGCTTCCAAAGTCGCTATTGATATTTCGAGTAAAATTGGCCGCATTATTTCGATATAATACAGAAATTTGGCTTCCTGGGGCAAACCACCAAGAGTAAGATAAATCCACATTCCAAGAGGTAAAATTGGAGTTTTTATTGGTAGTATAATTTAAATAATCATTCAATTTTCCCTGATTGTCTAACGATAGAAAGTTTTTATTTTCAGCAAAAGACCAATAGTGACGAACGGAAAGATTAAAAGTCATCGTGCTGTTTATGGAGTATTTTCCAGATAACGTATTAGAATAGGTAATTACATTTCTATTGGCAAAAATTATTGCGTTAGGAGTTGCTGAATTGGAGTCGTTATCAATGCTATCTACGAATCCCTTATTGTTATTTTGACGCGAAAAATTAAAATTAAAATTCAATAAAAACTTATCGCTAAATCGATACCTAGGGCCTAATGAAAAACCATAGCCATTTCTTCCTTCTTCGTCTAATTTGGCTACCGAAGGATTAAAATCGAACGCTAATTTGTAATTGTAATTGGATGAAAAATACAACCATGCACCTATTCTTGAAGGGATAATTACATATCTATTTTCTGCTCTCGGCTCATAGAAATCATAATTTTCTAGGGGATTAGCATTCAGCCCAAGTCCAAAATAATGGTTTTTTTTATTGTTGATATTGACATTGATATTAAAATTATTTCCTTGAACAAATCCTGTTTCTTTTTGGAATTGTGAAAAGGCATTTAAATTAATATTAAATGAATTAAAGTATTTGGTAGATTTAAGAATTCTATAATTTGCATTTCCATATAAACTATAATAATTAGTTTGAAAATTAATACCTAAATCGTTGTTATCGAAATCTTTAGTAACAATATCTCCTCCTAAACTAAAGCGATATTGACCGCTTGTTTCCCCAATATTCATACTTGATGCAATTCCTGTTTTTGCCCCTCCTTCATTTACATAGCTGTATTTAAAATCACCCGAAAGGTTGTAGGTATTTTCTTTAGTATTTAAATCCCAAACTATTGCCGATACATTTCCGTCTCTAAAACTACCGTCTCGAGTTACATTGGTATTAATAAAACTAAGAGATGAATTTTTTCTAAAACGTTGGTCAAGTACCAATACACTATAGTTTGACAAGGGTTCAACTACTTCGCTTCGAATGGATTGGTCGTTGTTGTTTCTGATTTTAGCAGTGGTAGTTTCGGTAACGGCATTTAAAACGCCAATACCTAAACCGCCTTTGGTTCGTCCAGAAATTTTAAGTGCATTAATTAAATTTACCGTCGCCGGATTGTCAATAATTTCTTCATTATTTTCCACAGTCGGATAAGCCGATGGACTTCCGCCAATTCTTCTCGAGTAGAACAATCCACCTTTATTAAATAAGTCGGTTCCTTCGGTAAAAAAGGCTCTGTTTTCATTGAATTGTTGTTCGAATGGACCTAAATTTAGTATTTGGTCATCGAATTTTGTTTGACCAAAATCAGGAATTAATATGGCATCAAGCGTAAAGGCATCATTAATTCCGTATTTTATATCCATTCCCCCTTTTAGCGTTCCTTTGGTTTTTTGAGCGTCATTGGCATTCAAATAAAAAGAAGAATAGGGTAGAAAAAATAATCGGGTAGGAGTTTTTATATTCTCAATTCCCTCTAAATTTCCAGCTTGTTGAATAACATTATTTAGTTTATTATCGACTTTATTCCATACATAGATGGAGTTTTTACGTTTTAGATCTCTTACAAAATTGATTCCCCAGTTTTGCACCTTATTGTTTGAAAATCGAAGAGCCGCATAGGGAATCTTCATTTCTACTACCCAGCCTTTGTCGGTAATTTTAGCTTTACTCAACCAAATGGCATCCCAAGAAAAATCTTCACCATTGCTATCGGTGGCTAAACAATCCAATTGCGTACCAGAGGCTGAACTAAAAAATCTAAAGTCTTGTTGTCCGTCGTTAAATCCGTTGATAAAAACTCCAAAAAGATCACTCGTTCCTTGATCGTCGCGGAGGGTAAGTTCTTTTAAAATCTTGGAAGGTTCAGCATCATATAATGTGGCGCCAATATAGATAGCCTCATTATCATATAGAATTTTCACTTCGGATTCATTTCCTTTTTCCACTTCTTTACCATTATCGGGAGCAAACATGAAAAAATCTTTAGCTACTGGCGCAGTTTGCCATTGATATTCGTCTAGATTTCCATCAATGGTAATTCTATCATTAATGAGTACTGCTTTTAGAATTTTTTTCTGAGAGTAAGTTAACGTGCATGTAATTAATAATAGAAGTAGAAGTGTTTTTTTCATAGAGGTTTAATTCAACGCGCAAAAATATCATTTGACACGATTAATAACAATTATTTTATATTTTAATTATGAATAAAGCAATAAATAATGCTATTTAAATCAAATAAATAGAGATAATGGATTCCGTTAAATTAGCTTTCAATTATAAAGTAAATTTTAATTAGTTGTTAATTAATAAGTTAAAATTCCAAAATGGAAGGAATTACCTTATTTAATGTTTTATATTTGATAGAATTTAAAAAATAAAAACACATTATAATAATGGTTTATAAAATTTTACCCATTTTAGTTTTCTTTTTATCCTCATTTTCATCTCATAAAATAGAAAATCCCTCAAAAACACCTTCACTATCTATTTTGAAAACAGAGAATCTTTCGGCTGAAATTAGTGTTGTATATTATAATTTGCATCACGGTAATTTTACTTTGCCAAAGTTAGAAAGCTTTCAAAAAGCAATGTTAGGGTTTTATGAAATGAAGAAAAAGGGAATTTTCAAAAAGGACATTCTGACTTTAGTAGATTTCAGTTTGTCTTCCAATGAAAAAAGACTTTGGGTGATTGATTTGTCTACCAATACGATCTTATTTCATTCTTTGGTTGCCCATGGCAGAAATACCGGCGATGAATTTGCTAAGCGTTTTTCTAACTCTGCGGAATCTTTTAAAAGCAGTTTGGGATTTTATTCAACCGGAGAAATTTATAATGGCAAACATGGAAAATCTTTGAAACTGGATGGTTTGGAAAAAGGAGTAAATGACAATGCTAGGAATCGAGGAATTGTGATACATGCCGCTGATTATGTTTCTAATTTTTTCATTAAAAATCACAGTCGATTGGGAAGAAGTCAAGGTTGTCCTGCACTACCAGTAGAGTTTACGGAAAAAATCATCAATACAATAAAAGATAAATCCTGTTTGTATATTTATTATCCTTCCAGTAATTCTTAAATTTATATTGCTTTAAATAAAACATAGTGGGGTCCAACATCTGTGATTTCAAATTGACCTCCAATAATTTCATAACCTGATTTTTTATAGAACCCTACCGCTGTTTCTCGAGCGTTAAACCAAATTAAGTTTCCTTTTTTTAGTTTAATTTCATTTTCACAATGCTTTAATAATTCTTCTCCAAATCCCATTTTTTGAAATTCTTCCAGTACTGCCATTCCTCGAATTTGATATTGATTTTCCTCAGAAAATAATTTATTCTGAACTTTAAAAGCGGAGATTACCGCCACCAATTGGTTTTCAACATATAAACCGAAGTGTACTGTTGTTAGTAAATCATCGCCTTTAAAGTGACAAGTTTCTATTGGTTTGCCAGGGCGTAAAATGGGATGTCTTACAATTATTGTATCAAATGCAGTAATTTTTTTAATTTCAATCATAATTTAATTTCATTTATTTTTTGCGAATTGTTATCATAACAATATCAAAATAAATTATTTACGTTAACAATAGGTACTTTAAACGGCCAATTTTTAAAGTGTTTTAAAAATTTTTTTCAAAAAAACTTGCAATAAACCCAACTAATTATCTATATTTGCACCGTTGATAATGCGAAAGTAGCTCAGTTGGTAGAGCTCCAGCCTTCCAAGCTGGTTGTCGCGAGTTCGAGCCTCGTCTTTCGCTCTAAAATCCTCAGACTTTTCGTCTGGGGATTTTTTATTTTAGATTACTCAAGTCACTTTCAGATTCAATTTCTTCAGGACAAGAATTTTTTTGGAATAATCTTGCGTAAAGTCCACCTTTTAAAGTTATTTTATCGCCTTTAACTTCTAGCCAACTCCCTTCACGAAGTCCAATAACGGGTGGAGAATTGAGATAGTGAAATTCTTTAATTCTCATTTCCCTTGTTTCACCATTGTGTTTTAATTGTGAATCGGCATCCAAATAATGCGGATTGATATTAAACGGTACAATTCCCAAAGTTTGAAAACTGGGTGGGTAAATGATCGGCATGTCGTTAGTGGTTTGCATCGTTAAACCACAAATATTACTTCCTGCACTAGATCCTAAATAAGGGGTTCCTTTTTTTATTGCTTCGGCCAATGCGTCCATTACTTTGTTTTTGTATAATTGGAAAACCAATAAAAAAGTATTTCCGCCACCGGTAAAAATTCCCTCAGCTTGTTCAATCGCCGCTTTCGGATCTTCAAATTCATGAATTCCTTTAATATCAATATTTAATTCGGCGAAAGCAACAGCCACTCTATTGGTATATTCATCATAGGATAATCCGCTAGGTTGCGCATAGGGAATAAACAGAATGGATTTGCAATTTTGGAAGTGCAGTTTCAATTCTGGAAGTAAATAATCTAAATAATTCCCTCCGTATAATGTTGAGGTACTTGCGATAATGCAATTTTTCATTTGAAATCTTTTTGGAATTCAAAGTTACCCATTTTATCATTTTATTCCCAACTATAGAAAATTATATATTAACATAACTTTACCAATCCAAATTATAATTTTTAATTTCTCTTAAATACTTTTACAAATATTAAAAAAAATAGAATTCATGTTATGAATAAATGGGTCGTCCTGCTTTTATTTTTTGGCACCTTTTCATTGTGGTCGCAAGATCGTAATGAGAAACTGCTTCAAGGAATAATTGTTGCTGATGATGCCTTGCTTTTGGGAATTGATGTAGTGAATTTAGGTCATGAAAAAGTGACCGTAACCAATAGTAAAGGGGAATTTTCTATATTGGCTAAAGCCGACGACATTTTAGTATTTTCATCGAAATCTTTGGAAATGAGAAGAGTGCTTATTGATGAAGACGATTTAAAATCGGGTACAATTACCGTAAATATGTACCCTAAAATCAATGAGCTTGATGAGGTGATTGTAAAGAGAACCTCTGAAATTAATGCTGTCTCAATTGGAATTATCCAGAATAAACCTAAACAATATACTCCAGCCGAAAGGAAATTGAGAACTGCAACAGGATTAGACGCCATTATTGGACTCAATACTTCATTTTCTTTAGATCCACTTTTAAATTTAGCTTCAGGACGAACCGTAGAACTTTTAAAGAATACTGAGGTAGAAAGAAAACAGTTTTGGTTAGATAAAATATCAGAAATGTTTAGTGAAAAGGTATTAATTGACAAATTCAAAATCCCCTCAAATTATATAAAAGGATTTCAATATTACATACTAGATAATAAAAACTTTGTAGATACATTAAAAGCAAAAAATACAGCAATGTCCTCATTTATAATGATAGAGCTAGCTGAAAAGTATAACAAAATGATAGCTTGTGAATAAAAGTTTTATAATATTATTTTTTTTGATATCACAAATTCTATTTGGGCAAAGCAATGGAAAACTGCTTCAAGGAATAATTGTTGCTGATGATGCCTTGCTTTTGGGAATTGATGTAGTGAATTTAGGTAATGAAAAAGTGACCGTAACCAATAGTAAAGGGGAATTTTCTATATTGGCTAAAGCCGACGACATTTTAGTATTTTCATCAAAATCTTTGGAAATGAGAAGAGTGCTTATTGATGAAGACGATTTAAATTCAGGAACGATTACGGTAAATATGTATCCTAAAATCAACGAACTCAATGAGGTGATTGTAAAGAAAAATTCTATCGAAGGGGTAAGTATAATTCCTGGCCAAAAGCAATATACCCCCGCCGAAAGAAAATTGCATACTGCAACAAGCGGTTTGTTAGACGCGCCAATTAGTTGGATGTCAGGGCGAACGGCAATGCTAAAAAAGGAAGTAGTTGTAGAAAGGAAAGAACGTCTTTTAGATAAAATAGGAATACTTTATGAAGACAAATACTATATAGAAACACTGAAAATACCAGAAATTTATATCGATGATTTTCAAAGATATATCATAGAGGATAAAGAGTTTACGGCTGCTTTAAAAGTTAAAAACAGAACGATGATGTTATTTTTAATTTCTAAATTAGCCGTCAACTATAATGCAATTCCAAAATAGGGATTCTAATAATTTTAATTTTTACCTTTATAAAAACTTAGTAACTTTGCAATAAAATAAATCAATATGTTTGGAATAGGCGGAGGAGAATTAATACTAATATTATTTGTAGTTCTTATGCTATTTGGGTCGGATAAAATACCTGATATCGCTAGAACCATGGGTAAAGCTATGGCGCAATTAAAAAATGCTACAAATGATATTAAGAGTGAAATTCAAAAAGGAGCTGAGGCAAATGGTTTAGATTCTAAATCGATTACAGCTATTACCGGAAATATCAATCAGGAAATTAGTAAAGCGAAAGCCAATTTGCTTAAGGAAGCAAAGCCAGTTGTAGAAAATGCAAAGATTGATTCTGAAAATTCGGAAACAATAGAAAATGAAGGTCCAATAAAAAGGCAATCCTAATGATCGATAAAATACTTGCACTCGATAAAGAGCTTCTTATTTTTTTAAATGGACTTGGATCAACCACCTTCGATCCTTTCTGGATGTTTATTACAAAACAAAGTAATTGGACTCCATTTTTTTTAGTTTTACTTTATTTAATTTACAAGAAAATTGGAGTGAAACAAACCCTATATTTATTATTATTTGTAATGGTTTTAATCACTATTTCCGATCAATTTACAAATCTTGTAAAAGACACTTTTCAACGTCTTCGTCCATGTAGTGACCCTAAAATCAATGGGTTAATTAGGGTAGTTAAACCGAGTCAAACATTTAGTTTTTTCTCTGGGCATGCCTCAAATTCAATGGCAATTGCCTCATTTTTATACTTAATTCTTAGAGATAAATTCAAGTATTTTGGTTTGTTATTTTTGTGGCCACTAATTTTTGCATTTAGTCGTATTTACCTAGGATTACACTATCCAACAGACATAATTTGTGGTTATATCAATGGATTTATTTTTGGATTTTTATTTTATAAATTATTTCGTTTTCTACAATTTAAAAAAGTAATTATCTAATTCTAGAAACGGTTAATCCATCGCGAATAGGTAACAATACGGTTTCCACTCGAGGATCATTTTTCAATAACTCGTTGTATTCTAAAAGTACTTTGGTGCTACTATCGTTTTTTTGCAGTGGCTCCAATACTTTTCCGCTCCATAAAACATTATCTGACAATATGATTCCTCCTTTTTTCATTTTAGGTACTATCATTTCAAAATAGTTGAGGTAATTTTCTTTGTCGGCATCAATAAAAACCAAATCAAATTTTAATTCTAATGTTGGAATAATGTCAATAGCTTCCCCCAAATGTTGAAAAATTTGACTTCCCCAAGGAGATTTGTCAAAATATTTTCTTTGAATAGTTTCCAATTCTTCTTTAATATCAATGGTATGTAATTGACCATTTTCTTGCATTCCTTCACACAAACACAAAGCGGCATAACCAGTAAATGTTCCAATTTCTAAAATGTTAACTGGCCGAATTAATTTAGAAAGCATGCTCAATACTCGCCCTTGAAAATGGCCGCTCAACATTCTAGGTAGTAGAATTTTTTGATACGTTTCCTTATTTAGAGCCGCTAATAAAGCAGGTTCTTTTTCAGAATGTTGTTCGATATAATCTTCTAATTCTTGGGAAATAAAGTGCATCTTTTGATTGTATTTGTATTTTGGTCAAAGTTATCAATTTATCAAATAAACAAATCCATAAATTAAACTAAATTTGTAACACATAATTGGAAACCAATAATAGTATTTACATTTCAAATTTCATGAAAATCAATTCTAAATCATTATTTTTTTTATTTTTTTTATTCTTTTTTATCAAATTAAGCGCTCAAGTAGTTAGTGATTCCATTTTAATTGACGGACATTATCGAACGTTTCATTTTAATTTACCTTCAAAAAATTGTGTCGATGCAAGTTTAATTTTTGTTTTGCATGGTTCAGGAGGTAACGGACTAAAATCAATGAAAGGCACTACGAAATTATTGGAAGTTGCGAATAAAGAGAATTTAATAATTTTGTTTCCAGACGGCTATCTAAAAAATTGGAATGAATGTAGAAAAAATGCGCCTGCTATTGCAAATGTCGATAACATTGATGAAAACATTTTTTTCAATAAAATGATCGATTATTGCGCCAATAAATATTTAATCAATCGCCAAAAAGTATTTGCTATTGGAACTTCCGGAGGTGGACACATGGTTTATAAATTAGCAATGACAATGCCAGATAAATTTAAGGCAATTACGGCAATAGTGGCCAATTTACCTGAGGCGAATAATATGGACTGTATCGAAAAAAAAATACCAATTGCCGTAATGATCATAAATGGAACCAATGATGCAACAAATCCCTATAATGGAGGAATTTCAGCCAAAAACAAAGGATTGGTTGTTTCTACAGATGACACTTTCCAATATTGGGCTACTGTAAATGGTTACAAAGGTTCGCCATCAATGGAAGTACTTCCCGACTTGGAACCCGATGGAAAAACAATTGAAAAATATACTTTTAAGCAAAAAGGGAAACCAGAAGTAGTTCTTTTAAAAGTAATTAATGGAGAACACAATAATCCAAAAGACATTGATGTGTTCATAGAAAGTTGGGATTTTTTTAAAAGACAATAGTTTCTAATTTCACAATAATACTAATTGAACTTTTTTTTATAAAAGTTATCAATTTATCAAATAAACAAATCCACAAATTAAACTAAATTTGCACCATGCAAATCGAGAAAAAAGACATAAGAGCATTATCAAAAGAGCAGTTGCGTGATTTTTTTGTTGCTAATCAAGACAAAGCCTTCCGAGGGAACCAGGTTTATGAATGGTTATGGAGTAAAGGCGCACATAGCTTTGATGATATGACTAATGTTTCAAAAGAAACTCGATTGATGTTAGAAGACAACTTTGTAATCAATCATATTAAGGTTGATACCATGCAACGCAGTTCCGATGGAACTGTTAAAAATGCGGTTCGATTGCATGACGGATTGGTAGTAGAAAGTGTTTTAATTCCAACCGACACCAGAACCACAGCTTGTGTTTCAAGTCAAGTTGGGTGTAGTTTAGATTGCAATTTTTGCGCTACAGCGAGACTAAAAAGAATGCGAAACTTGGAGCCAGGAGAAATTTACGACCAAGTTATTGCAATTGATAAGGAAAGTAGGTTGTATTACAATCATCCGCTTTCTAATATCGTTTTTATGGGAATGGGTGAACCACTTATGAACTATAACAATGTGCTTAAAGCCATTTCGATGATCACTTCTAATGAAGGATTGGGGATGTCTCCAAAAAGAATTACTCTTTCTACTTCGGGTGTTCCTAAAATGATAAAAAAGCTTGCCGATGATGAAGTTAAATTTAAATTGGCAGTTTCGTTACATTCTGCAATAGATGAAATTCGTTCCCGAATAATGCCTTTTTCAGCCAATTTTCCTTTAGCTGATTTGCGAGAAGCATTGGAATATTGGTATTCAAAAACAAAAAGTAAAATCACCTACGAGTATGTGGTTTGGAAAGGGATTAACGACAATAAGGAATCAGTGGATGCCTTGGTTAAATTTTGTAAATATGTTCCTTGTAAAGTTAATTTAATTGAATACAACCCTATTGATGACGGAGAATTCCAACAAGCATCTGAGGAATCAATTAATGCTTATATTAAGGCGCTTTCTGCAATTGATATTGTTGCAAAAGTTAGGCGTAGTAGAGGGAAAGATATTGATGCCGCTTGCGGACAATTAGCTAACAAAGAGGTATAAAAAAAACGTTCAGAAATTTCTGAACGTTTTTTTTATACTAATTTAATTATTAGAATGTAATTGTTACTGGTGTTCCTCCATCAATTGAAATAGTTGCAATATTATCGCAAGTTCCTGTGCCATAATTCAAAACTGCAGTATGATTTGGTCTTGTAATATTTACAATTCCAGAAACCACTCTGTAATCACAATTTAATCGAATTCTAATCGGTGTTGTATTAGAAATTTCATTGGAGTGAATATTTCCATTAGGGAAAGTAGTTGTCCAGTTTCCAGTTACAACATATACATTATCAGTCCAAATTACATTATCAAATCCTTCAACACACTCTCTAGTTCTTGTTCCAACTCTTGTGTAAATACCTCTAGAATTAGTAAATGTCATATTCATATCCATCACATTAATTGGATGAACAGCAGCTTGATAGGTAGAAGTTCCAAACGATCTTGTAATTGTTCTATTTCCTTGAACTAAAAAGTCATTGTAATAAAAACCATCAAAAGAATACGTAATCACATAGTTGGTTCGAGTGTAAGGTAAACTTCCACTAACTCTAACAATACCTCTAAGAACTGCTCCATTTGGCATTGCACATCCTGTTGTTCCAAAATTAATTGTCCTAGTCCAACTTGTTGCTGTAAAAGTTCTTGTTACAGTTGCACATGGGGGTAAAGAATTTATTTCTTCAGGCGCAATAGATTTTCCAGTTGGGTTTTCTATAAAATATTGATCGTCAATAATATCAGACAAGTCATTAGCAACTTGATCTAATTTAGCATTGGTTTGAAGATCTTCGGTCGTAAACGCATTAGCAAGATCATTATTATCTTTGGTACAACTAGCAAATAAAATAACTGCAAACAATACAGTTAATTTTAAAATTGAATTTGTTTTCATGATTATAAAATTTAAATTTATTTTATTAAGACTAAAACAAATGTAATTAGTTTAATTGTAATAAAAAAAATATTTTCATTCCAGTTTCAAAATAGTATCTTTGAAATCCTATGAATATAATTGCTGAAATAAAATCCCCGATAGTTTTAGAAATGGATCTTTTCGAATCAAAATTTCGAGAATCGATGGTTTCTAAAATCAGCTTGCTCAATCGGATTACCTATTATATTGTAAATAGGAAAGGAAAACAAATGCGACCTATGTTTGTTTTTCTAACCGCAAAAATGCTCTCAAATGGCAACGTTAATGAGAGAACTTATCGGGGTGCATCCGTAATAGAACTAATTCATACCGCTACTTTAGTACACGACGATGTGGTTGATGATAGTAATCAACGACGCGGATTTTTTTCCATTAATGCCCTTTGGAAAAATAAAATTGCAGTTTTAGTAGGTGATTATTTACTATCTAAAGGCTTGTTACTCTCTATTGATAATGATGATTTTGATTTATTGAAAATTATTTCAGTTGCCGTTAGGGAAATGAGCGAAGGAGAATTACTTCAAATAGAAAAAGCAAGAAGATTGGACATTTCCGAGGCGGTATATTATGAAATTATTCAAAAGAAAACAGCTACTTTAATTGCTGCTTGTTGTGCACTTGGTGCAAAATCTGTAATCGATGATGAATCTCAAGTTGAAAAAATGAGGAGATTCGGTGAGTTAATTGGAATGGCTTTTCAAATTAAAGATGATCTTTTTGATTATTCCGAAGAAGCAATTGGAAAACCAACGGGTATAGATATTAAAGAACAAAAAATGACTTTGCCTTTAATTCATGTCTTGAATAATTGCACTTCAAAAGAAAAAAATTGGCTGATTAATTCTATCAAAAATTATAATAAAGATAAAAAGAGGGTTAAAGAAGTAATTGAATTTGTAAAAAACAATAATGGACTTGCCTATGCAGAGCAAAAAATGATTCAATTTAAACAAGAAGCGCTCCAATTAATAGAAAATTATCCGCAATCCGACTATAAAAATTCTTTGATCATGATGGTAAATTATGTCATTGAAAGAAAAAAGTAATGCCAAATTACTCAAAAAAATTGGTAACTTTGAGCCTTAACCATTGAACCTGAATTAAATTGATTTCAAAAGCAACAATTGATACCGTTTTCGAAACCGCTCGTGTTGAGGAGGTTATCGGTGATTTTGTACAATTGAAACGTGCCGGAAGTAACTTCAAAGGGCTAAGTCCTTTTTCCGATGAACGTTCTCCTTCCTTTATGGTATCTCCTGTAAAACAAATTTGGAAAGATTTTAGTTCAGGAAAAGGGGGAAATTCGGTTGCCTTTTTAATGGAACACGAGCATTTTACCTATCCAGAGGCCATTCGGTATTTAGCAAAAAAGTACAATATCGAAATTGAAGAAACGGTTCAAACCGATGAGGAAAAAGCCAATACTGATGTACGAGAAAGCATGTATCTGGTTTCAGAATTTGCCAAAAATTATTTTCAAGATGCACTTTTTAATACGGAAGAAGGTAAAGCAATTGGGTACACTTATTTCAAAGAAAGAGGTTTTTCGAATGAAACGATTAAGAAATTTTCACTGGGATATTCACCTGAATCTTGGGATGCATTCACAAAAGAAGCCTTGGGGAAAGGGTATAAATTAGAATTTTTAGAAAGTACTGGATTGACAATTCCTCGAGACGACCGACCTTTTGACCGATTTAAAGGACGTGTAATGTTTCCAATACAAAGTATGTCAGGAAGGGTTTTGGGATTTGGAGGAAGAATTTTGACCAATGATAAAAAAGCGGCTAAATACCTGAATTCACCTGAAAGTGATATTTACCATAAAAGTAAAGTCCTCTATGGAATTTACCAAGCGAAACAAGCTATTGCAAAACAAAACAATTGCTTTTTGGTGGAAGGTTACACCGATGTAATTCAGTTCAACCAAACTGGGATTGAAAATGTAGTTTCTTCTTCAGGAACTGCATTAACACCTGACCAAATCCGATTAATAAACAGATTGACCAAAAATGTTACCGTTCTTTTTGATGGTGATGCAGCAGGTTTACGTGCTTCCATTCGAGGAATTGATTTAATTTTGGAGGAAGGAATGAACGTAAGAGTTTGCGAATTTCCTGACGGTGAAGATCCGGATAGTTTTGCAAAGAAAACGCCTTATGAAGATTTAGTAATTTACTTAGAAGAAAACGCAAAAGATTTTATTCAATTCAAAGCTTCTTTATTAATGAAAGACGCCAAGAATGATCCAATAAAAAAAGCAGAATTAATTCGTGATATCGTTGCAAGTATTTCTAAGATTCCAGACCGAATTCAACGTGAAATTTACATACAGGAATGTTCTAGAATTATGGATATTTCAGAACAAGTTTTATTGAGCACCTTAGCGCAGTTGGTTAAAAAAGACATTTCTGAAATTGGGAAAAAAATAAAGCAAGAGCAAAAATCATTTGAGGTTATAAAGAGTGAATCTTTAAATCAAGTGGAAAAAGTAGATGTTTTATACCAATTGGAAAGGACAATAATTAAAATCTTACTTCTTTATGGAAATATAAAAGAAGAATTTGAAGATGTATTGTTGAAACCAAATTCTAAGGGAGAGGTTGAAAATGCGGTGGAGAAAAAAGAATATTCTGTTTACCAAAGAGTGTATTTGAGTTTGCAAGAAGACGAAGTTGAACTGGCAAACCCACTTTTTAAAGATATTTACAACAATTTAGTAAATTATTTTAATCAGAATGATACTTTCAATATTGAACATTACTTAATGCAATTACCTCAAGAATTTGCTCAAGAAGTAACTGATATTTTAATGGAAGATGAAAAATTGGCACTTCACGATTGGAGCGGTCAAAATATATTTGTTAAACAAAAAAATGAAACTATAAGTCAGTATGTTTCAGAGACAATTTTAACGATGAGATGGTATTTAGTTGATAAAATCATTGAAGAATTAAAAGGTTCTATTTTGCCAGATCCATCTGAAGACAATTCCGAAACGATGTCTTTAGCAATGGATTATTCTAAACTTATTAATTCTTTTTCTATGAAATTAGGAAGGGTAATGTCAAGATATAGCAATTAGTAATTATAAATATTAAGCATAAAAAAACCTGTTCAAACGAACAGGTTTTTTTATGGAGTGAAATTGGAATTATTTTACAACTAGTTTTTTAGTTGCTGTTTTACCGCCTTCAGTAATATTAACTATATAGATACCGCTATTTAAATTAGCAATATTAATGGTAGTATTTGAAGTAGTAGTTTTAATAACTTCTTTACCTAAAACGTCAAATAAAGAGATTGTTTTTTCTAAATTCAAACTAGATTCAACATGTAAAACGCCATTTGAAACAGGATTTGGATAAACTCTTAAACCAGCAATTTCGTTGTTTTGTGTTTGAAGTAAAGTAACAGAAAAGTCTGCAGAATTTCTAGGGATAAATTGCGGAGTCAATACTGGAGGAGTAGCCGAAGAAACATTATCATAACCTAAAGCGGTAATATTAAATGCTCCAGTAGGAATTGTTGCTCCAATATAGTTAGCTTCTGCAAATCCAGTTCTTAATACTCCGTTAGTTGTTCCATCAAATACATTATAATTAGTGGCAGTTGTAAATACTTGCCCTGCAGTTAATGGAGTTACAACACCTGCTGATACTGTTCCGGTAATTGTGATATTGTTAAAACTAATCAATTTACTTTCGTAAGTATTAACATTTGCATTTAGAGCAGCGATAGCAATGTTCTGAGCTGTAATTGCATTTCCTGACGAAACTACAGTTTGGTTTTGTAATGGAACCAATTCTAAAATACCATTAAAATCAATTAATTGGCCAAGTACATTGTTCATGCTATCTCCAATTGTAAATGGGGTTGTGATTTTTCCAGCACTATCATCAATTAAGATTCCACCAGTTGCATCTTGAATAAATTTTTGATTTCTAGTAGTAGAAACGGTAACTGTTCCTGCGGGATTTCTAACGTGAGAAACTACTGCATTCCCAGTTAATGTATAATAACCGTTTAAAGTACCCGCTCTTAAAGTAGCAATGTTGGTTACATTTATAGAGGCCGCAATGGTAAATTGAGTTGTTGCACTCACAGTAGGAGATAAGGATGCATGAGTATTATTTACTAGTGTTACTACCACAGTATGACTACCCACAGCAAGTCCATTTAAAACAATTGGAGTGGTGTCGTATTTCTCTACTACAGCTCCACCATCTAAAGTATAGTGAATGTGACCAGTTCCTGTTCCATTGGCAACTGTAAAATTAGATACCGAAACATTTACGGTAACACTTGTAGTCAAGGGATTATAAATAGTTGCATTTACTGGAGAGGTAATTGCTACGGTTGGCGCAGTAGAACATACGCTTGCGGCTGTTGAAGAGTTTCTAGGTGTTGGTGTATTGACTACAAAATCAGTGTCATTAGCATTATTATCAGTACAACCACCGTTTAATCGAATAGCAGCAGTTGTATTAGATAAAATCGCGGTAGGTGCTGTTCCTTCAAAATAGGAAGCTGTTGGTCCAAAACCAACCATATCAACATAAGTACCAACAGTTAAAGTTGTTCCTGTAAGGGCTGTAGCTGAATTTACTAAAGCAACTTTTCCGGCAGTTCCTGACATGTTTATTGGTGAAGCAGTAACATCTAAATCAGGAGTAGGTAAAGCCGAACTTGCAGTAGTACCCGCAGCTAGTTTTATTAAATAATATTTTCCAGCCGCAATAGAAGTTCCCGCCGGAATTGAGTTTACAGCCCAGGCAAATGGAGTAGCAGAAGGCCCTGTAGCCGATGCGTACTGAATTGACCAACCTGAAATGTCAACAGAAGCCGTTCCTCTATTAAATAACTCCACAAAGTCATTTGTATATTGGGCTCCAGTATTTCCACCTCCACCATATACTTGGCTAATTACGACTTGAGCATTAGAGGTCAATCCAATGAAAATAAACAGCATCGAAGTTAATAAGTAAAATTTTTTCATAATTTTTTTATTTTAGATTTAAATTGTACACAAATATAAGAAGTAAAACGAATATAATTTGAGTTACTATGTAAATATTATATTAAATTATTAACAGGAATGTAAGATAACTATTTGACTATTAGTTTCCTAGTTGCTGTAGCCTCTCCTTCTTTAATTTTAATGATATAAACTCCTGGAGATAGTGTAGAAATATTTAACTCTCTCGAATTTAAAATAGTTTGAAGTACTTTTTTTCCTAAAACATCAAAGATGGTGATTTCTTTGTCTAAGGATAATTTTGAAGTGATGTAAATTTTACCATTGCTTACAGGGTTTGGATAGAAATTCAAGCCTTCAATTGAAGTTTCTTGATTTCTAGCTTGTACCTTACTGTCTTGAGCTTTAGCGCTAAAAGAACTTAATAGAAGTACCGTTAAAGCAATATAAAAGTAATTTTTTAGCATTAATAAATTTTTGTAAAGGTAGCATTTTTAAATAAAATCTACAAAGTTTAACAAAATTAAAAGATTTAAACAAATTCTGTACCAAAAAATATTACTTGCCATTATAAGAGGTCATAGTGATTTCTAAACCTGCTAATCCAAATGATTTTATGATTTCAGACGCCATCTCTAGTCGCTCTGGTAGCTTTATTTTTTCATCGTCATCCCAATTTCCTAACACATAATCAACCTGTTTTCCTTTTTTAAAGGCATCGCTAATGCCAAATCTAAATCGGGCATATTCTTGAGTATTTAGAACTTGGGTAGTATTTTTCAATCCATTATGCCCACCATCGCTTCCTTTAGATCGAATCCTAATGGTGCCAAATGGCAAATTTAAATCGTCTGTGATAATCAAAACTTTATCCAAAGATATTTTTTCTTTTTCCATCCAATATTTGACCGCTTTACCACTCAAATTCATATAAGTGTTAGGCTTTAATAGAATGAAAGTCTTTCCTTTAATTTTTATTTCAGCAACGGCGCCCAATTTTAAATCATGAAAGCTAGCACCTTCTTTTTTTGCAATAAAATCGAGCACTTTAAAACCTATATTATGCCTGGTATTGACATATTCAGCGCCAATATTTCCAAGACCCACTATTAAAAATTTATTCATATCATCCGATTTGTCTGATGTTTTTTTACTGTTTAATAGATTATTTAACCAATTTATCATCATGCTAAAGTAGTCTATTTATACTCTTTTGGAATCAAGCACACCGGAATAGGCTTCATTTTGTGTTGATTTATCGTGTTTAATCTTTTATATATTGAAAATACTTCTTGTTTTCTATCTGAAAAATCAACTGCAGTTTTCCCATTTTCATCTTCAATCATAGCCCATTCGAGTTCATCGTAACTAGCGCCAAGTTGTTCTTCATCTGATCTTGCATCTCCAAAAAGTCCGTCTGATGGCTCGGCAATCAATATTGAATTTGAAATTTGTAAATAGGCTCCTAATGCAAAAACATCGGATTTCATTAAATCAGCAATTGGACTTAAATCAACTCCGCCATCGCCATATTTGGTATAAAAACCAACGCCAAAATCTTCCACTTTATTTCCAGTTCCGGCTACTAAAAAACCATTGATCCCAGCATGATAATATAAAGTTGTCATTCTCAATCTCGCTCTGGTATTTGCTAAAGCAAGGTGTTTTTTATTTTCATCTTCCCCAGTTGGTACTAATTTTACAAAATTGTCAAACACCATAGTCAAATCTGTGAGCACACTTTGCACATTTGAAAATCTATTTTTTAACTGCTCAATATGCTCTTTTCCACGAATTACGTGACTTTCATTTTGATGAATTGGCATTTCAACACACAAAGTGGGTAATCCCGTTTGAGCACATAATGTAGATGTTACCGCCGAATCTACTCCGCCCGAAATACCAACAACAAAGCCTTTGGTTTTAGATGAAATTGCATACTCTTTTAGCCAGTTCACAATATGTTGGTTCACTTTTTCAACCTGAATTGTACTTTTTTTAGACATTTTTTGTTATAGTTTATAGTACTGCAATGTATATTTGCAAAAATAATAATTATTTGGAGCTATTTCCTGCTTTCCGTTGCAATCTTTTTTTTTCGTACCTCAAAAAAAAGGATTTTCACTTCAGTCAGGGCTAATAAAATATATACTATGAAAAAATGGTTGTCTCTATTCTCGTTATTGGTGCTTTTATCATCTTGCGATAAAAAAAATAAAATCGAAAAAGAAGTTGAAGAAATTCCTGTTACCATAAAAGTAGAACGATTTGATAAAATTTTCTATGAAACTCCTGTGGAAAATCTTCAAAAGGTAAAACAAAAATATCCATATTTTTTTCCAGTAGCTACTCCAGATTCAATTTGGGTAAACAAAATAAAAAATCCACTTTATAGAGAATTGTATTCAGAGGTTCAAAAAAATATTCTAATTTTGAAAAAGTAAATTCTGATTTAGAATTGCTTTTCCAGCACATAAAATATTATTTTCCCAATACCAAAACACCGAAAGTAATCACGCTAATTTCTGAAATGGACTATCAAAATAAAGCCATTTATACCGATAGTTTAGTACTAATTTCACTTGATTTATACTTAGGTAAAAATCATAAATTCTACGAATTTCCTGAATATATAAAGCAAAATTTCGAGCAAAACCAGATTATGCCCGACATCGTTTCGAGTTTTTCTATTAGTAAAATTCCATTTGGGGCCAATAGAAATTTACTTTCCCAAATGATATATTCAGGAAAACAACTGTATTTGAAAGATCTTTTATTGCCAGAAATTTCCGATGCTGAAAAAATTGGTTATACGCCTGAGCAAATTACCTGGTGTCAAGAAAATGAGAGTTACATGTGGCGACATTTTATGCAAGAACAGTTATTGTATAGCACCGATTCAAAATTGCCAAGTCGTTTTATAAATACAGCTCCTTTTTCAAAGTTCTATCTTGAAATTGATAATGAATCCCCAGGAAGAGTAGGGACTTGGGTGGGCTGGCAAATTGTTCGTTCCTATATGAATAATAATGATGTAAATTTGCAGCAATTATTGCAAATGGATCCAATAGAAATATTTCAAAATTCAAAATACAAACCTAAAAAATAATGGCAAATTCAACCTCTGAAATTAATTTTTTCATAGATTTAGATGAAAATAAAGTACCTGAAAAACTAAGTTGGTCCGCACAAGACGGTGGAGTAAATTCTGAAGAAGCCAAAGCAATTATGCTAGCTATTTGGGATAGTAAAACCAAGGAATCTTTGCGTATCGATTTATGGACTAAAGACATGCCAGTGGATGAAATGAAGCTCTTTTTTCATCAAACTTTAGTTGCAATGTCCGACACTTATTTACGAGCAACTGGCGATGAAAAAATGTCGGAAACGATGAAAGATTTCTGTGATTATTTTGCTGAAAAGTTGGATTTATTAAAATAATATAGTTTTTAAAACTGACTATTATTTTTAAAAACTTCTTGATTTACTTCGTCTATGTATTCCAATAATTCCATTTTACCGGTCATTTCCGTTGCTGAGGTAACAAAATAATGAGGCATTTCAGCCCAATTGTTAGCAAACATCTGTTTTTTGTAAGCAGCAATATGAGAGTTAATTTTCACTTTACTGATCTTATCGGCTTTTGTAAAAATGATACAAAATGGAATTTCACTTTCTCCCATATACGACATAAATTCTATATCAATATTTTGAGCTTCATGTCGAATATCAATTAATACGAAAGCGCAAACTAGTTGTTCCCGCGTTTCAAAATAATCGGTGATAAATTGTTGAAATATTGATTTGGTTTTCTTAGAAACTTTAGCATAACCATAACCGGGTAAATCAACCAAAAACCAATTGTTATTAATTAAAAAATGATTAATCAACTGAGTTTTTCCTGGTCTTCCTGATGTTTTTGCTAAATTTTTATGATTGGTAAGCATGTTTATCAAAGAAGATTTTCCAACGTTCGACCGACCAATAAAAGCATATTCTGGCAAAAAGTCTTTCGGACATTTATCCACTTCAGAATTACTAATAATAAATTCGGCAGTATTAATTTTCATAATCTATTTTGATTTTTGCAAAGGTAGTTAAAATAAACACCAAACAATTTTTCAAATTATTCGGTGTAAATTAATTTAAAGATTAACCTTTTTTAACCATTCAAGCATAATTTTGTTGAATTTATTTGGACGTTCCATCATCGCAGCATGACCACATTTATTTATCCAATATAAAGTAGAATTAGGTAATAACCTATTGAATTCGAGTGCGACTTCTGGTGGAGTTACCGTGTCGTTTTTGCCCCAAATAATACAAGTTGGGATGTGCATTTTTGGCAAGTCTTTAGCCATATTATGTCGAATGGCACTTTTTGCAATAGTTAGTGTTTTTATCAATTTAATTCTGTCATTAGCCATGTTAAAAACCTCATCAACAATTTCTTTGGTGGCGATTTTAGGATCGTAAAATACGGCTTCGGCTTTCGTTTTGATGTATTCATAATCGCCACGTCTTGGGTAACTATCGCCCATTGCGTTTTCGTAAAGACCTGAACTACCTGTAATTACTAAACCTAGCATTTTTTCAGGATACATTTTTGCATGGTACAAAGCGATATGTCCGCCTAATGAATTACCCATTAAAATTACCCTGTCGAAACCCTTAAAAACTATAAAATCTTTTACATATTTTGCAAAAGCCTTCACATTCGTACGCAATAAACTTTGAGTATAAATAGGTAATTCCGGAATAATTATTTTATATCCATTTTTAGAAAAAAACGCACCTGCCGATTCAAAGTTGCTCAATCCTCCCATTAATCCGTGTAATACGATTATTGGTGTTCCTTCGCCAGCTTCAAAATAGGTATAACGACCTTCCTTTTTTAAGACTTGTTCCATGAGAATGTTCTATTTTCAGTTTTGACAAATATAGTATTTATATGCATTGATTTTTGAATCTGAAATCAAAAATAATCCATAAATGTATTTTTATTTTAAAAAAGACACTTCAACATTAACCTAATGTTTTCGTATCATAAAATTTCTATTAATTTTTAAATAAAATCATTTTTATCGAGTTAAAACAACATTTTCTGTTGGTTTTTAAAGACTTGTTTTTGAATGATTTATAAAATAATCCCTGGTTTTTTCCCTTACTTTTTTAATGAAGTGGGAAAACTTATTAACAAAGTGGTATTTTGTGGTAAATTGTGGGAATATTTTTTTATTTTTGTCAGTATCATTTAAAAACAAATAAAATTGAATTCGATTATTGGAACATACGAATGCAAAGTTGATGCTAAAGGAAGGCTGCTTTTACCTGCGCCTTTAAAAAAGCAATTGTCAGCCGCACTTCTTGATGGATTTGTCTTGAAGCGTTCGGTTTTTCAGCCTTGTTTAGAATTGTATCCTATGGCAGAATGGAATTTGATGATGAATAAAATCAACAAGTTGAATCGATTTGTGAAAAAGAATAATGATTTTATCCGTCGTTTTACTGCGGGTGTTAAAGTAGTAGAAATAGACGCTTTAGGTAGATTATTAGTACCTAAAGATTTGGTTGCCTTTGCATCAATTTCCAAAGATTTGGT
>CALPNL020000005.1 GCA_943324925.2 Chitinophaga pinensis
GGAAGTTAGCGCTTTGTGCTTTTGCGTTAGACAAACAATTGAATAATGTTGATTTTCCAACATTTGGTAATCCTACAATTCCTGCTTTCATTATGGTTTATTTTTAAGAGTGCAAATATAGGATTTATATCTTTTAATAAAAATTGTAGTAATAAATGCCTTTATAAATAAAAATCCTGAGTGACTAACTCAGGATTTTTTAAATTATTCATTGTGTAAAAAAGCTTGTCTGTTTAATAACGTTTCTTCGCTTTCTACATGATTTTCATCCGGAACACAGCAGTCTACTGGACAAACCGCAGCACATTGTGGTTCTTCGTGAAATCCTTTACATTCTGTACATTTACCAGGAACAATATAGTAAATATCATCCGAAATTGGAGTTTGAGCTGCATCAGCATCTACTTCAGTTCCGTCTGCTAAGATAACTTTACCTCTAATTTTTGTCCCGTCTTTGTATCTCCAATCGTCTGCTCCTTCATAAATTGCAGTATTTGGGCATTCCGGTTCGCATGCTCCACAATTAATACATTCGTCAGTTATTATAATTGCCATTTTATTTTGGTTTATGCTTTAGGCTAAAAGCGATAAGCATAAAGCTTACGGCGTGTTGTCTATTGCAGATAATTATCTTATTTTTGCGCAAAATTACATCCAAAACTTATCATAAGCAAATCAATATGACATTAGCACATAAAAAAAGTATTTTTGTAGAACTAGGTAAATTCTTATCGCAATTTTCCGAAGTTGAAAATACTAAATGTCAGACCGTACTTCACAACGATTTGTATTTTGATAAATTCATTGATTTAATTCAATTATCGCCTTCACATAATGGGTGGTATACCAATGAAAACGTATATTTTGCAATTCAATCATGGGCGGAGGCTTTAACGGAAGAAAATTTAAACCAATGGTTGAATAGATATAATTTGGACAATGTAACTCCTAAAACTGTTGGATTGGTTTTAGCAGGAAATATACCTTTGGTGGGTTTTCACGATTTTATTTCTGTTTTACTTTCAGGTCATAAGGTAGCGGTAAAAACTTCTTCAAATGATCAGCATTTATTGCCATTTTTAGCAAAATACATGATTTCTGTTGAACCAGAATTAGAAAAATACATCACTTTTGTAGCGGGAAAATTAGAAAATTTCGATGCTGTTATCGCAACAGGAAGTAATAATACCGCCCGATATTTTGAGTATTATTTTAAAGACAAGCCTTCGATTATTAGAAAATCAAGAAATTCTGTTGCTGTTTTAGACGGAAATGAATCTGAGGAGCAAATGATCGCTTTGGGTGAAGATGTCTTTCGCTATTTTGGTTTAGGATGTAGAAATGTTTCTAAGTTATTTATACCAAGAAACTATAATTTTGATGCTTTTTTTGGAGGAATGTATCCGTATCATCGAGTGATGAAATTTGAAAAGTACATCAATAATTACGATTACAATAAAGCCGTTTTCTTAATGAGTAATTTCGATTTATTGGATAATGAATTTCTTATAATCAAAGAAGATTCAAGTTATGCTTCTCCAATATCATCTGTTTTTTATGAGTATTATGATAATTTGGACGATATAAAAAACAAATTACAACAAGATCAAGAACAAATTCAATGTGTAGTTTCCAATGATTTAATTGAAAATAGCGTTTCATTTGGTCAAACACAGAAACCTAAATTGTGGGATTATGCTGATAATATTGATACAATTAATTTTTTGATCAATTTGTAGTTTGTCAAATTCTCAATTTACCTGCTATACTAAATCGATTTTGTTAATAAATCGGCATAACTATTTGGAAATATTTAATTGATTTTAGTTTCCTATTTACGAAATTTGTAGCTTAATTTTTTTCAACACCACCATACTAATGAAAATACACAATTACAGCGCAGGGCCTTGTATTTTGCCACAGGAAGTTTTCCAAAAATCGGCTGATGCGATATTAGATTTTAATAATTCTGGGTTGTCTCTTTTAGAAATTTCTCACAGAAGCAAAGATTTTGTTGCTGTAATGGAGGAAGCAAGAGATCTAGCTTTAGAATTATTAGATTTAAATGGGAAAGGGTACCAAGCTTTGTTTCTTCATGGTGGTGCAAGTTTAGAATTTTTGATGGTTCCTTATAACTTGATGAAAGTCGAAGGGAAAGCAGCCTATCTTGATACAGGAACTTGGGCTTCTGCTGCTATTAAAGAAGCTAAATTGTTCGGGGATGTTAATGTAGTAGCTTCTTCAAAAGACCAGAATTACAGTTATATTCCTAAAGGATTTACAGTTCCTTCAGACGTAGATTATTTTCATTGTACAAGTAATAATACCATTTTTGGTACTCAAATCAAGGAATTTCCAACTGTTTCTGTGCCGATGGTATGTGATATGAGTTCCGATATTTTCTCTAGAGTTTTAGATTTTTCGAAATTTGATATTATTTATGCTGGTGCTCAAAAAAATATGGGCCCTGCAGGAACGACTTTAGTAGTAATTAAAGAGGAAATTTTGGGAAAATCAGGTAGAGAAATTCCAAGTATGTTGGATTATGAAAAACATGTAAAAGCGGAAAGCATGTACAATACACCTGCAGTTTTCCCAGTTTACGCTTCATTATTAACTTTACAATGGTTGAAGAATAGGGGTGGAATAGCTGCTGTTGAAAAACTAAATCAAGCTAAAGCAAATTTATTATATGCTGAAATTGACAGAAATCCTCATTTTAAAGGAGCTGCAAAAGTGGAAGACCGTTCTAATATGAACGTTGTTTTCATACTAGAAAATGAAGAACACACCGCATTATTTGATTCGATGTGGAAAGCCGCAGGAATTTCTGGTTTGCCAGGTCATCGTTCTGTTGGTGGATATAGAGCTTCAATGTACAATGCGCTTCCTATTGAAAGTGTACAAGTATTAGTGGAGGTAATGAAAGATTTTGAAAGTAAAATATAAATAGTTATGAAGGTTTTAGCAAACGATGGAATTTCAAAAAGTGGAATTTTAGCTTTAGAAAAAGGTGGATTTGAAGTAATTACTACAAAAGTGGCTCAGGAACAAGTTGCCAATTATGTCAATGAAAACAACGTCAGTGTAGTTTTAGTTCGAAGCGCAACTAAAGTAAGAAAAGATATCATTGACGCCTGTCCAGGATTAAAAATTATTGGTAGAGGTGGAGTTGGTATGGATAATATCGATGTTGAATATGCTAAAAGCAAAGGTATTAGCGTAATTAACACGCCGGCATCTTCATCTGAATCGGTAGCGGAATTAGTTTTTGCTCATCTATTTTCAGGAGTTCGTTTTTTGCATGATGCAAACAGAAATATGCCTCTTGAAGGAGATTCTAACTTTGAAGGACTTAAGAAAGCCTACGCTAATGGAGTGGAACTAAGAGGAAAAACTCTTGGAATAGTTGGAATTGGAAGAATCGGGCAAGCAACGGCAAAAATGGCTTTAGGTTTAGGAATGAAAGTGATTGCTAGTGATAGTTTTATTGAAAAAGTAGATGTAAAAGTGGAGTTTTTCGATGGGCAATCTATAACAACAACTATAAAAACACAATCATTAGAATCCTTATTCAAAGAAGCTGATTTTATAACTCTACACGTTCCTGCTCAAGACGGATATATTATTGGTGCTGCCGAATTAGAAACAATGAAAACTGGAGTTGGTATTGTTAATTGTGCTCGTGGCGGTGTAATTGATGAAGTTGCTTTAGTAAAAGCACTGGATAGTGGTAAAGTTTTATTTGCTGGTTTGGATGTTTTTGAAAACGAACCAAATCCTGAAATCACCATATTAATGAACCAAAAAATATCTTTAACTCCTCATATTGGGGCCGCTACAATGGAGGCGCAAGATAGAATTGGTACTGAATTGGCTTCACAAATAATTAGTATATTAAAAAATTAATTTAAGAATTTTATATATTTTAAAAAAATGCATCTCAATGGAGATGCATTTTTTTTGTCTTAATAAGCTGATATTTTGACAATTAATTTTGTAAATTTGGGAATCTAATTTTGAAAATGAAAAAAATAAATGAACGATGGGGAATAACCACAATTTATCAATTACTATTGATAATTATGGTGTTTGCTATAAACGGTTCTTTATCTGCTCGAATTTCAAGTTATTTAATGACAATAATTGGTTTGAATGATGATAATACACATTGGTTCATTTATTATCTGATTTTACTAGTTTTAGTTTTACCAATATACCCTTTTTTATTAATGGGTTTCGGCTATTTATTTGGCCAATCAAAATTTTTCTTTCCTTTTGGAAAAAGGATGTTATCAAAAATCGGATTGGGATTTATATTCAATAAAAAAGCCTCATAATTGAGGCTTTTTTATTTATTTCAAATTAGCTAAGCTCTGTTCTATTGTCGCGATTTTTGCTAATGCATCGGCTTCTTTTTGTTTTTCATTTGCCAATACTTTCTCGGGTGCGCCATTTACAAATTTTTCATTTGACAACTTTGCTTGTACCGATTTCAAAAATCCTTGAATGTATTTTAACTCTTCGGTTAATTTTGTGACTTCTTCTTCAACGTTAATATTTCCAGAAATAGGTATAAAATATTCATTCGATTTCACTCGAAATGATAAAGCACCATCTACTTTTTCAGTTACATATTCTAATGAAGAAATATTCCCTAATTTGGTGATCACCGAATCAAAATGATTGGAAACGTTATCGTTGTTCACTACCTTAAATTCAATACTATCTTTAAAAGGTATATTCTTATCTTTTCTAATGGTTCTAATTCCTGAAATTACTTCCATTGTATTCTCAAATTCACTAATCAAATTGGCATTATATGGTTTTAATGTTGGCCATGTAGAAACAATTAGCGCTTCTTCAGGAGTTCTTTCGGCAGTATAATGCCAAATTTCCTCTGTTAGAAATGGCATAAATGGATGTAATAATTTCAAATTACTTTCCAACATTTCAATGGCTTTATCAAATGTAATTTTGTCAATTGGTGCTTGATATGCGGGTTTAATCATCTCTAAAAACCACGAACAGAAATCGTCCCAAACGAGTTTGTAAATTCCCATTAATGCGTCAGAAATTCTGTATTTCTCAAAATTATCTTCAATTTCAACTAAAGTTTGCTGCAGTTTAGCTTCATACCATTCTATTGCCACTTTTGAAGATTCTGGTTGTGCAATAGTAGCTGAAACTTCCCAACCTTTAATTAATTTTAAAGCATTCCAGATCTTATTGGTAAACGCTTTTCCTTGGTTGCAAAGTTCTTCATCAAACATGATATCATTTCCTGCAGAGGCACTTAAAAGTAAACCTACACGAACTCCGTCAGCACCAAATTTATCGATTAAATCCAAAGGATCAGGAGAGTTTCCTAATGATTTAGACATTTTACGGCGTTGTTTGTCCCGAACTAACCCAGTTAAATAAACGTTTGTAAAAGGTTTTTTACCCGTATATTCATAACCTGCAATAATCATCCTGGCAACCCAGAAAAATAAAATATCTGGTCCAGTAACTAAGTCGTTTGTAGGATAATAATATTTGAAATCTTCACTTTCAGGATCCATGATTCCACCAAAAACCGACATTGGCCAAAGCCATGAAGAGAACCAGGTATCTAAAGCATCTTTATCTTGTGTTAAGTTTTCAATAGTTAATTGGTCATTATTCGTTTTTTCTTTGGCTAAAACCAATGCTTCCTCAATTGATTCTGCAACAACATAATCTTCTTTTCCATCACCATAATAGTAGGCAGGAATTTGCTGTCCCCACCACAATTGACGAGAAATATTCCAATCGCGGATATTTTCTAACCAATGTTTGTAGGTGTTGTCAAACTTTTTAGGATGCAATTTTATTTCGCTATCTACTAGAACCGCTTTAATTGCCGGTTTCACTAAATCTTCCATTTTAAGAAACCATTGATCCGATAATCTTGGTTCAATAACGGCTTTAGTTCTTTCTGAAGTTCCTACTTTGTTTAAATGATTTTCTACTTTTACTAAGTTACCAATTGATTCTAATTCCTTAGCAATTTCTTCACGAACTACAAATCGATCTTTACCCTGGTAATGCAGCCCATAACTATTCAAACTTGCATCTTCATTGAAAATATCGATAATTTCTAAATGGTGTTTTTCTCCCAGCGCTTTATCATTGGTATCGTGAGCTGGAGTAACTTTTAAGCAGCCAGTTCCAAATTCCACATCAACATATTCATCTTGAATAATAGGAATTACTCTTCCGCAAATAGGCACTATTGCATTTTTTCCTTTTAAATGTATAAATCGTTCGTCATTCGGATTGATGCAAATTGCGGTATCTCCAAAAATCGTCTCTGGTCGGGTAGTGGCAACTGTTACAAAATCGGAAGTTCCTTGAATTTCGTATTTTATGTAGAATAATTTTCCTTGTTGTTCTTCAAATATTACTTCCTCGTCAGAAAGTGTAGTTTTAGCTTCAGGATCCCAATTAACCATTCTGAAACCACGATAGATTAATCCTTTTTTATGTAAATCAACAAAAGAACGAATTACAGAAGCCGACATATCTGGATCCATGGTGAATTTTGTTCTTTCCCAATCGCAAGAAGCGCCCAATTTTTTAAGTTGGTCAAGTATTACACCTCCATATTTATCGGTCCATTCCCAAGCGTGTGCTAAGAATTCCTGACGCGTTAAATCGTCTTTATTGATTCCTTCGGCTTTTAGTTTTGCAACTACTTTAGCTTCGGTAGCTATAGAAGCATGATCGGTTCCTGGTACCCAACAAGCGTTGAATCCTTTAAGTCTAGCTCTACGAATAAGCACGTCTTGAATGGTGTTGTTAAGCATATGACCCATATGAAGTACACCAGTAACATTTGGAGGAGGGATAACAATTGTATAGGGAGTTCTATGGTCGGGTGTGGAATGAAAATAATTGTTTTTCATCCAGTAATCGTACCATTTATCTTCGATGGTTTTTGCGTCAAATTGCGATGGAATCGTCATTCTAATATATATTCGTTATAGCTACAAAAGTAAATAATTATGAACACTATAAAAAGGGAATTAAAAATTTGTGTGAATAAATAAAAGAAACTACATTTACTTGTACTAATTTAATACTTATTAGATGAAAAAAACATTATTTTTATTAGCCTATATTGCTTTCTCCGCTATTGGATTTGCTCAGAGTGGAGCAAGAATTGAATTCTTAAATAAAGACAATACTATAGATTATGGAACAGTGAGCAAAGATTCGGACAGTGGACTTCGCACTTTTGAATTTAAAAATACTGGCGATGCACCATTGATAATTACCAACGTGCAATCAACTTGTGGATGTACTGTTCCAACTAAGCCAACTGAACCGATTATGCCAGGAATGACTGGAAAAATTGATGTCAAATATAATATGAATCCAGGTCCAATTAGAAAAACGATAACCGTTGAATCGAATGCAATTAATGTAGAAGGTGGTAAAATTGCTTTAAAAATCAAAGGGGAAGTAATTGTAAAGCCAGAAGTGAATATCTTAGAAAAGAAAAAAGCATTGCCCAATCAATAACAAATTATACTTAAAGAAAAGCGCTTCAATTGAGGCGCTTTTTTTATATAAAGATTGCTAAATTCGCTGCTATTTTAAAATAAATATTGCAAATTTGCATTTCAAAACTAATTATTATGCCTAAAGTTTCAAATAAAGGAATTCAAATGCCGGAATCACCAATTCGTAAGTTGGTGCCTTATGCGGAAATTGCAAAGAAGAAAGGTCACAAAGTGTACCATCTAAACATTGGTCAACCCGATATAAAAACGCCAGAAGTGGCAATGAATTCTATTAAAAATCTTGATATTAAGGTTTTAGAATACAGTCATTCTGCGGGATTTGAAAGCTATAGAACTAAGTTGTCTCAATTTTATAAGAGTATCGGATTGCCAATTGATGTTGCCGATATAATTATTACAACAGGAGGTTCTGAAGCGCTGCTTTTTGCTATGGGTAGTACCATGGATTTTGGAGATGAAGTAATTATCCCGGAGCCATTTTATGCAAATTATAATGGTTTTTCAACTGCATCAGGTGTAAAAGTCGTACCTGTGATTTCATCTATAGATACGGGATTTGCATTGCCTCCAATTGCTGATTTTGAGAGATTAATTACCCCAAAAACAAAAGCTATCTTAATATGTAATCCGGGAAATCCAACCGGTTATTTGTATTCTAAAGAGGAGATTATGCAATTGGCTGAATTGGTTAAAAAGCACGATTTGTTTTTGATAGCTGATGAAGTTTACAGAGAATTCACCTACGATGGCGACGTTCACTATTCTGTGATGAATATTCCTGGATTAGAAGAAAATGCAATTATGATAGATTCCGTTTCAAAACGTTACAGTATGTGTGGCGCAAGAATAGGTTGTATCGTATCAAAAAATAAAGAGTTAATGGCAACCGCTATGAAATTTGCACAAGCAAGATTAAGTCCGCCAACATTTGAACAAATTGCTAGTGAAGCTGCTTTAGACACACCTCAAAGTTATTTTGATGAAGTGATTTCAGAATATAGAAGTCGTCGTGATACTTTGGTTGAAGAATTAAATAAGATTGATGGAGTAGTGGTAAGCAAGCCTAAAGGAGCTTTTTATTGTATTGCTCAGTTGCCAATTGACAATGCAGATAAATTTGCACAATGGATGCTAGAATCGTATGATTTAAATAAAGAAACGGTTATGGTCGCTCCAGCAGCAGGATTTTATTCTACACCAGGAGTAGGGTTAAATGAAGTTAGAATAGCTTATGTCTTGAATAAAAAAGACTTAATCCGATCAGTAGAAATATTGAAAGACGCGATTTCAGTTTATAATTCAAAATAGAAATTATACTTAAAATTATTAAAACTTCGTTAATGTAATTATTAGCGAAGTTTTTTTATTTATTTTTATCAAAATTAATTATTGGGGTATTTACTATGAAAATCAAATTTTCTTTATTGGTTTTATTGTTTTTTTCTTCGCTTTGCTATTCTCAATTTGATAATGGTAATAAAGCAGTTCAAATCTCCCCAATTAAAAATACGCCAATTTCAAAATCCAAGAGTACTTCCCAAAAATTCAGTCCTATTTCTCCAATAACACCTAATTTTAAGGATGTTCCTTTAAAAAACGAACCTGAAATGATATTTCAAAAAATTGGTGGATCAAAGCCATTAGACCTTTCTATGAAAAGTGATTTTGTAAATCCAGGTAATGTATACCAGGATAAAATGAATAAAAATAGTGATGGTGAAGTAACACAAGCTTTTAGAAGAAATCAGAATTTAGGTGATTTCAAAACCAAGTCATTATTTGTGAAAATTCTTTGTCGCGACAATCAATTTGTTGACGGCGACCGAGTAAGAATATATATTAACGATATGATTATTCAAGAGAATGTTTTATTGGAAGGGGATTACAAAGTTTTTGAATTTACCCTTAAAAATGGTTTCAATAAGATTGATATCGAAGCAATAAATCAAGGTTCTTCTGGTCCTAATACCGCTGAATTCCAAGTTTTTGACGATAAAGGAGCCTCAATATCAGCCAATCAATGGAATCTTTCTACAGGTTTTAAAGCTACAATTGTAATTGTTAAAGAATAATTATCTCCTCTCTAAAAGCACTACATTTTCGACATGGTGTGTTTGTGGGAACATGTCAACAGGGCGAACTCTTGTTACTTTGTATTTTTCATCCATTAGAGCTAAATCTCTGGCTTGAGTAGCAGAATTACAACTTACATATACAATTTTCTGCGCCTCAATTTTTAATAGTTGTTCAACAACGTCTTTATGCATTCCATCTCTTGGGGGATCAGTGATGATTACATCTGGTTTTCCATGTTGAGCAATAAATGCCTCATTGAAAACCACTTTCATATCACCAACAAAAAACTCACAATTAGTAATTTCATTTCTTTTGGCATTTGCTTTAGCATCTTCAATTGCCTCAGGAACACTTTCTACCCCAATTACTTTTTTTGCATTTTTAGAAACAAATTGAGCAATTGTTCCTGTTCCAGTATATAAATCATATACAATCTCATTTCCTGTTAATCCAGCAAAATCTCTTGTAATCTTATACAATTCATAAGCTTGGTCAGAGTTGGTTTGGTAAAATGATTTTGCATTAATACTAAACTTTAAACCTTCCATTTCTTCCAAAATGTAGTCGCGACCTTTGTATAATTTTATATTAGTGTCATACAAAGTATCGTTGGCTTTGTTATTAATTACATATTGTAATGAGGTGATTTGAGGAAATTTTTCAAATAAATGATCCAATAGCAATTCCCGATTTTGTTTATCATCTTCAAAAAACTGAATTAACACCATAATTTCTCCAGTAGATGCGGTTCTAAGCATCAAGGTTCTTAGCAATCCTTCATGACCCCTAGGATTAAAGAAAGTAAGGTTATTTATGTTAGCAAAATCCCTAATTTCGTTTCGAATAGCATTCGAAGGATCCTCTTGAAGATGACATTTATTGATATCTAATATTTTGTCCCACATTTTAGGAATATGAAATCCAAGTGCATTTCTATTTCCTAAATCGTCTTGGCTTTCAATTTCATCTTGAGTCAACCAACGACTATTTGAAAAACCAAACTCCATTTTATTTCTATAGAAAAACTGTTTTTCAGATCCTAAAATTGGTTCAAAATCAGGAAGTTCAATTTTACCAATTCTCTGCAAATGGTTTTTCACTTCATTTTGTTTGTAGAATAATTGTTGGCTGTAGTTCATATTTTGCCATTTACATCCACCACAAACACCAAAATGCTCACATATTGGTTCAATTCTATGTTCTGAAAACTCATGAAATTTCACCGCTTTTCCTTCGTAATAAGCTTTTCTTTTCTTTAACGTTTGAATGTCAACTACGTCACCGGGAACAACATTTGGAATAAAGATAACTTTTCCATCTGGAGCTTTTGCAACTGAAACGCCTTTAGCACCTGCATCAAGTACTTTTATATGATCGAATACGATTTTATTTGTGATTTTTCTTGCCATAGCGCAAAAATAAGTTTTTATAAATCCAAAAAATGAAAATTGGGATAATTTTTTTTAGAAATGCTTTTTTCTGATAGTAATGCGGATTAGAATCCTTCAAAAACCCCTAAACCAAATAAGGCAAAATCATATTTCACCGGATCTTTTGGATCGTAAAGTCTAAGTTTTGAATCGAGTTCAAATAGCGCTTTTCCGTCATTTTGAGTTCTTTTCAAAAGGCCTAATTTTCGACCAACATTTCCTGAATGCACATCCAATGGACAAGAAAGTTGGGCAGGGGATATGGATTTCCAAATTCCTAAATCAACCCCTTTATTATCCTGACGAACCATCCACCGAAGAAACATATTGATTCTTTTTGCTGCAGAATTACCCATGGGATCTGAAATGTGTTTTTCTGTTCTGGAAAGATGTGGTATTTCAAAAAACACTTTTTTGAATTCTGAGATGGCCATTTGTATCGCTCTTGAATCATTATTATTTAGTTGCCCATTATAGAACACCGCTTCTAAACCATTATGATTCGTATAGATGTTTTTAAGACTGGTGATAAAATATTGAAAATCCAAACTATTATAAGTTCTATGCACGAAAGTTTCTAGCCGTTCCAAATCATTTTCAGTGTGTGACATCACGAAATCATAAGGGGTATTTCCCATAAATTCCATCATGCGATGTCCGTTTTTGATAATCATTTTCCGATTTCCCCAAGCAATAGTCGCACTTAAAAACCCCGCAATTTCAATGTCTTCCTTTTGTGAAAACAAATGTGGAATTTGGATGGGATCACTTTCAATAAAATTCGGATTGTTGTACAATTCGACTTTTTCGTCAAGGAAGGATTTTATTTCGTTTGGTGTCATTATATAGTTGAAACCCTATAAATGGTTACTAATTTGCCCGTCAACCATCACCAATTTTCTATCGGCCATATTGGCTAATTCTTCGTTATGGGTTACAATTACAAATGTTTGTCCAAATTCATCTCTTAATTTAAAAAACAGTTGATGTAAATTTTCTGCAGAAGCGGTATCTAAATTTCCTGAAGGTTCATCTGCAAAAATGATAGACGGCTTATTAATTAAGGCTCTCGCAACTGCTACTCGTTGTTGTTCACCACCTGAAAGTTCATTTGGTTTGTGGTTGATGCGGTGAGAAAGTCCAAGGTAATCTAATAATTTCTTTGCCTCAATTTCCGTTTCCTTTTTTGATTTATTGGCAATAAATGCAGGAATACAAACATTTTCTAAAGCGGTAAATTCTGGTAATAATTGATGAAATTGGAAGATAAATCCCAAGTTTGAATTACGAAATTTAGATAACTCTTTATCGTTCATTGATAATACGTTTTGACCGTTAATTATCAATTCAGATTTAGCATCTTCACTCGATTTTGGAGAATTAGGTTTGTCTAATGTGCCTAATATTTGTAATAGCGTAGTTTTTCCTGCTCCAGACGAACCAACTATAGATACGATTTCACCCTTTTGAATATGCAAATCAACACCCTTTAATACTTGGAGTTGGTCGTAATATTTGTATATTTTTTTTGCTTCTATCATGTTGGAACAGTTTTCACAAAGTAACAAAGATTTTCACGATTATAGAAAATAACAAGGGATAAAATTATCCTACAAATTATAATATTTAGTTAATTGCCAATCGATAGCTTTCGATTCTTGATAAATTTGTGAAAATTTAATTTTATGAAAAAGAAAATCAGTATTCTATTATCAATGTTAGCTTTTTCGTGTCAATCAAAAGAAAAAGCACAAGATTTACCTCATTTAAAACCCAACAAGCCAATGGAAATTCAAGATAAATTAGAAGTTGCAACATTTGCAGGAGGTTGTTTTTGGTGTACCGAAGCCGTATTTTTAGAATTAGAAGGGGTAAAAACAGTTACCTCAGGTTATATAGGTGGAAAAACAATTAACCCATCGTATTCTGATATTTGTAGAGGGGATACTGGTCATGCCGAAGCGATCCAAATTACATTTGATCCAAGCACAATTTCTTTTGGAGAATTGTTAGAGGTGTTTTTTGCAACTCACGATCCGACCACATTAAACCGTCAAGGAAATGATACTGGAACACAATATAGAAGTGAGATTTTTTACCATAATACAAACCAAAAGACAACATCTGAGGATTACATTGCTTTACTAACTAAGGAAAATACGTTTGGAAAACCAATTGTGACCGTTATTTCAGAGGCTACAAAATTTTATAACGCTGAAGATTACCATCAAAATTATTACAACCAGAATCAGTCACAAGGGTATTGTAGTTATGTGATTACTCCAAAAGTGGAAAAAGTAAGAAAATTTTTCAAAAACAAACTCAAGAAATAATAAATACTATTTATCAAAAAAGCCACTCGAAAGTGGCTTTTTTTATTTCTTATTTTTAGACATTTTCATATTTAAAACTTCGACCATAAGTGAGAAGGAAATAGCAAAATATAAATATCCTTTTGGAACTACATCCACATGATTGCCAAAAAAGGAAGCGTTCGCCAAATGAGCGGCTTCAGTAATTAACATAAAACCAATTAACACTAAAAAAGTAAGTCCTAATATTTGAATAGTCGGATGTTTATTTACAAATATTCCAACTGGTACTGCAAATTGCATCATAATAAATACCGATATAATTACAGCGGTTACCATTATATATATTGCTCCAGGAACCCCATTCGTCATTCCCACGGCAGTCAAAATACTATCAAACGAAAACACTAAATCAATCAACATTATTTGTAATAAAACTCTTGAAAAACGTTTGGCAGCTGATTTTCCTAGTTGCTTTTCTTCAACGCCTTTTTCTTCAATTTTTTCGCGAATTTCGGTAGTACTTTTATACAATAAAAACAAACCTCCAAATAGTAATATCAGACTCTGTCCAGTAATTTGTGCGGTAAACCAACTAAAATCTATGTTGAACCAAGCTTCTTTCATTGCAATCAATACCGAAATACCCATTAACAAAGCGATACGTAAAAACATAGCTAAAAACAATCCTATTTGTGTTGCTTTTTTGCGTTTTTCCTCTGGTAACTTTCCTGTTGCAATAGAAATGAATATGATATTATCTATTCCTAATACAATTTCTAAAAAAGTCAATGTTAATAAAGCTATCCAAGCACTCGGGTTTAAAAAAACTTCCATTTTATTCGTTTAATTTATAGTTTTACAGCAATTCCTTTTTGTTTTTCATCACTGCCGATAATTCCAAATTCAAAGGTATAAGAATTTTTGGTAGTTGCTACTATTCTCATGCTAATTGCTTTTCTTTCTTTTATATTTTTAGGGTGTAATTTTTGTAAAACAAATTCGCAATCGTTCACCCATCGAACTGTTGCGGTGTCGGTTTTACCTTCATAAGTTTCAATTTGCATTGTTGGAGTACGTTCAAAAACAGTTGTTTTCTTAACTCCATTTACTACAAAATCAAATTGGAATTTGCCTGTTTTAAAGTCGTTGCAATTTCGTTCCACGTCATAACACGAAGTCAAAATGAGAAGTGTGAAGAATAATAGTATTTTTTTCATGTCTTATTTTTTGAAGCTTTTCCCGCTGTCATTCCAAATCCTCGCTAAAAAGCTCGGGATTTTCCCTTCCATCAGGGCTAGTTATTCGATTTTTATATCATATTTATCCAATAATCCTTCTATTCCCAAAGCCGAAAATTTAGCTTTTCGCATTGGATTAAACTCAGGGTCAATTTTGTAATTTTGAGCTAAAGTAAAATCGGCACCTGCCAATTGGGTATCATTAAAAATGGCTCCTTCAAGATTACTATTTTCAAATACTGAATTGGATAAATTAGCTCCTATAAATGTAACTTCCTTTATTGATGAATTCAAGAAATTTGTTTTCAGCATCTTTTTATTTGCAAAAGAAGCATAATCCAAAACACACTCCTCAAAACTCACATTAAACAAAAAATCATCACATTCATTAAATTGGATTCCAAGTAATTTGCAATTGATAAAATCCACTGTTTTTAATCCGGATCCTTTTAATTTGGTCATGGAAAGATTACAATCGTAAAATTCACAATCCATAAAAGTATTGTTTGAAAAATCGCTATTTGAAAAATCACAATTTTTAAAAATACAACCTTCAAATTCCCGATTGTTGATTCTACTATTTATAGAAACAACTTTTTCAAAAGTCTTATTGATGTGAATTAAAGCGTCCATTATTTATTAAAAAGACTTTTCATAATTGTATTTAAACCTTTAAATAGCATTATCATTGCGGTAATACAAATGCCAATTCCAATTGCTAAAATCAAATAATATAGTGTTTGCAATTTATTTATAAAAGCAAAATGGATAACCGCCGGACCAATGAACAAGCAGGGTAGGGAAATGGTAATGTATTTTATCCCTTTACTTAATAAATCTTTATTGGTATTCATAGTTACTTGTTTTCATTGTTAAAATGGTCCACCGCTTTTCTTACACTTCCATATTTAGCTAGCAATTCTGATCCTTTTTCATAAGTTACAGGTATTTCGCCCATTATCATTTTCACACCACGATCAACGAGTTTACTATTACTCAATTGCATGTCTACCATTTTATTTCCTTTCACTTTCCCCAATTGGATCATTGTGGATGTTGAAATCATATTTAGAACTAATTTTTGTGCAGTTCCAGCTTTCATTCGCGAACTTCCGGTAACAAATTCAGGTCCAACAATCACTTCAATTGGAAATTTTGCTGTTTGCGAAAGCGGACTTCCAGCATTACAAGAAATAGAACCCGTGATGATATTATTTTCATTACAGGCTTTCAAACCTCCAATTACATAAGGCGTAGTTCCTGAAGCTGCAATTCCAATTACTACATCATTTTCTGAAATATTTTCTGCTTTTAGGTCAATCCACGCTTGTGTTGGGTTGTCTTCGGCATTTTCTACAGCTCGTCGGATGGCTTTATCTCCACCAGCAATAATTCCATTTACTAAATCAAAAGGGACTCCAAAAGTAGGCGGACATTCTGAGGCATCCACAATTCCTAATCGACCAGAAGTACCTGCTCCGATATAAAAAAGTCGACCGCCTTCTTGCATTTTAGAAACGATTTTAGAGACTAATTGTGAGATTTGAGGCAATGCTTTTTCAACTGCCAAAGGAACTTTTTGATCTTCTTGATTGATATTGAATAGCAATTCTTCAACCGACATTTTTTCTAAATGTTCGTATTTTGAAGATTGTTCGGTAGTTTTAATAAATGTCATTTTTAAGTTTAAATGATTTAAGTTCAAAGTTACAAAGATTTTACGGAAAGCACAGTTGTAATTATAGTAATTTAATCACTTAATTTTCAGTAAATTAAATGAAATAAGCAATTGCGATTCCGAGTACAATCATCGAAATTTTGGCAATATTGAACTTGTGACCTTCACTACTTTCAAATATTATAGTAGACGAAATATGGAATAAAATACCAATAACTACGGCAGTAATTTCAGTATAGTAAGTATTGATTACCGGAATAATTTCTGAAACTAAAGTTCCTAATGGCGTCATAATGGCAAAGAAAATCATAAATAGAAACAATGCTTTCTTATTCAATTCTGCATTAATAAAAAAGGTGGTTAATATAATCGCAATTGGAAAGTGATGTATGGCAATTCCCAAAGCTAATTTGTGTTGGTGTCCAACGGGAAAACCTTCTAAAAAGGCGTGAATACACAAACTAACAAATAACAGCCACGGCATTTTATGTAATTTATCATGTCCGTGAACGTGTCCATGTTCTGCCCCTTTCGAGAAAAATTCTAAGACAATTTGAAATAGAATTCCAAACATAATAAACAATCCAATAGTTGGATTTTGATTTAAATAAAGGTCTGGAAGCAAATGCATTACTGTTAGTGATAATAAAAAAGAACCACTAAATGCTAATAGTAATTTTAGATTTTTTTTAGCCTTTGGCTTTATAAATAAGGCAACAGTATAGCCAAATAATACAGAAAACAAAGGCAATATAAATGGTAAATAGGTACTCATTACTTGAAAATCAATATTAATCGTTCACTTTCTTTTTTATGGAATTTTTTCAGTTTGTAGTCACCAAAAATATCAAGTAAATAAATTCCTGCTTCTTCCATCATGATTTCAAAATCCTCTAGTGTAATAGCTTTTACTTTTTCTGTAAAATGAAATTTTTCCCCTTGATCTTCAAAATTAATTTCTTTGTAAATATAGCCGTCTTTTAAATACCTTTTTATATGAAAATCGATATTATCGACACTTTTTAATTCTTCTGGCACTAAATTGGCCAATACATTTGGCACATTCATAAAGTCAATTACGGCAAAACCATATTCCGAAATGCTATCTCTTATTGCTTTAAGAGTAGTGAAGTTATCTTCTTCATTTTCAAAATATCCAAAGCTGGTAAACAAATTAAAAATAGCATCGAATTTTTGGTCAAATGGTTTACGCATATCGTGTTCAACGAATTTTAGCGTTTCATTCTCGAAATCTTTTGCTAAAGCAATACTATTTGATGACAAATCTGCTCCTGTTACATTGAATCCCATTTGGTTTAAGTAGATGGAATGACGCCCTTTTCCGCAAGCTAAATCTAATATTTTTGCCTCTTCAGGTAGATTCAAATAGTGAACGATGTTATCCATAAACAACTGTGCTTCCGTTTCATCACGTTCTTTGTAAAGTATATGATAGTAAGGAGAATCGAACCATGAAGCAAACCAATTGTTGGTTTTTAATGGTAAATTTTGTTCCATTTGTTTATTTGAATCGGACATTATCTTTTTTCAATTAATTAAAGTCGAGCAAATTTAGTGTATTTTTGCAACCAATTCTTGATTTTATAATGGAAAATAATTTTAAAATGATTGCCAAAACCTTCTTTGGTTTTGAAGAAATCCTTGCTAATGAGCTTAAAATGCTTGGTGCACAGGAGGTGGAGCAAGGCGTTAGAATGGTTAGTTTTAAAGGGGATAAGGGTTTTATGTACAAAGCCAATTTGTCTTTGAGAACTGCATTGAAAATACTAAAACCTATTTATTTTTTCAAAGCTACTAATGAAAGCCAATTATATAAAGGGGTACAAGGGATTAATTGGTCTAAGTTTATTAGTGCCAATCAAACTTTCGTTATAGATGCTACCGTTCATTCAACTCATTTTAATCATTCAGAGTTTATTTCTCAAAAATGTAAAGATGCTATAGTAGATCAATTTCGAGAAAGAACAGGGCAGAGGCCAAGTATTGATAAAGCACACCCCGATTTAAGAATTAATATTCACATTGATAAAGACCAAGTTTCTGTTGCTTTGGATACTTCTGGGAATTCATTGCACCAAAGAGGCTATCGTTCAGCCACAAATATTGCTCCTATAAATGAAGTTTTAGCTGCTGGAATTCTTATTCTATCCGGTTGGGACGGTCAGTCTGATTTTTTGGATCCAATGTGTGGATCTGGAACTTTTCTTGCTGAAGCTGCTATGATTGCTTGCAATATTCCGGCAAACATAAACAGAAAAGAGTTTGCTTTTGAGAAATGGAACGATTGGGATAATGATCTTTTTGATATGATAATGGATTCGTTATTGAAGAAAGTTCGAGAATTTCATTACACAATTAAAGGATTTGATAAAGCGCCAAGTGCGGTAAGTAAAGCAAAAGAGAATATAAAAAATGCCAATTTAGAAGAATATGTTACCGTTCAAGAAAATAATTTTTTTGAAAGTGAAAAAACTTCAGAAGGTAAATTACACATCGTTTTTAACCCGCCTTATGATGAACGTTTGGATATTCATATGGAAGAATTCTATAAGAATATTGGCGATACTTTAAAGAAGAATTATCCTGGAACCAACGCCTGGTTTATTACTGGAAATTTAGAAGCCTTAAAGTATGTAGGTCTTAAACCATCTCGAAAAATTAAGTTATTTAATGCTAGTATTGAAGCTAGATTGGTTAAATATGAAATGTATGAAGGTAGCAAAAGAACAAAATTTCAGGCGCTAGATAATCCTACAAAATAAATTTATAATTATGACTAGATTACAAGTTAAAGCTTTCGTTTTTCAACTGTTAGGTTTTGCAGTTTTATTTATTATAAGCCGAATTTTATTCGAAAAATATTCAAATTTAACTGGTTTTTGGGTTCCAATCACTGCATTTGTAGTAAGTACAATTTTGGCACCTAAGTTTCAAGCTGTTAAAACAAACGATGGAGAAAAGTTATTTATGAAATGGTTATTCTTAAAAGGAATTAAAGAAATTAAGTAATTACTTTTTCTTTTTTTTCTCTTCCTTTTTAGTAGACTTTGTTTTGTACAAGGGCAAAAAGTAGGAAACGCTATAGTTAAATCCAATTCCGAAATCGCCATTGTATGTTCTATTAAATCCAGGAATGTACAAATTATCAAAATTGTCAGGCTTGGTATTAGTTAACAATCGATTCATTCTAACACTAAAGCCTAAGTAAATATTTTTAAGAACTTCGGCTTTTAAACCCAATACCACTTCTATCCATTGAGAAGTAAGTCCGTTGAATTTTTCACCTGAAATTACTGTTGGTGCTTCTGGAAAATAATTGGATGTATTATAGATATTATAGGAGTTTAGCGTTTGGCTGAAAGTGCTTGCTCCGTATCTCATACCAATGTAAAGCATATTTCTCATATCAAGCCAATTTTCATAGGAATTGTAATCGAAACCTACTTTTAAATAAGTGCCTTGTGTTGTAAAACTCAATCTATTATCCTCAACAGTTGTATTTTCATTACCTAATTCGCCAGCGAGATAATAATTTTTTGTCAAGCGATAATCTCCTACAAATTCAATTCCTGTATAATTTTTATCATAAAAAGATTGTATCAATTTTGATATGTCTGCACCGAATCGAACACCGTATTTTTCAATTTTGGGAGGGATGCTATCTGTTGTTTTTGTCTGAGCGATCACCAATAATGACGTCAAAATCAGAAGTATACTAAAAGTAAATTTTGACATGTGTTTCATTTTCAGTTGTTATATTTGAGGTAGTGATCACTATATTTTGAATCCAGTAACCATCAGGAATTAAAGTCTCAGTTTTAATAAAAGGCAGTGTAGAATTTAGAGTAAAGTTAGTTTTGAATCCGCAAGCTCTAGAAACAAATAGGTTTTGTCTTGAATAATTAAATTGAAGGAAATCTTCATTATCAATGGTTACATCAGTGCTATTTAGTATAAAGCTATATTTAGATATATCTTGGGTTATACTTAAAGGAATTTGAATTTTACTCGTACCTGTGAACGCTAAACTGTTAGTAGAATTAATTTCTTTTACAGCTAAATTAGTTACATTTTTTTTAACTGTAGGATTTAGGATATCATAAAATTCAATTATTAATTTCGGAGTTGTTGGTGTTGTTGTTTCACAAATGTCGTCTTTTTCGCAGCTTGAAAAAGTGACTAAAAATAAACAAATAAAAAGTAGTTGTATCTTTTTCATTTAGGTTATTGAATTTACGTTATATGAATCAATCTTTTTTTAAGGCTTCTTCATATTTTTCGCCAACTATTTTCCAATTTATAATATTAAAAAAGGCATCAATATAGTTTTTTCGAGAATTTTGGTATTCTAAATAGTAAGCATGTTCCCAAACGTCTAGCGTCAATATTGGTTTACCTGGAACTTCAGCTCTAGGCATTAACGGATTGTCTTGATTTGCAGTGGTGGTCACTTTTAATTTTCCAGAGCTATCTACTATTAACCATGCCCAACCCGAACCAAATACTCGGTTAGCTGCATTTTTAAATTGGTTTTTAAAACCATCAATTGAGCCAAAGTCTCTGTTAATAGCAATTGCTAAAGTGTCTTTTGGTTGGCTTCCTGATTTTGGACCTATACATTCAAAAAACAAGGAGTGGTTATAATAGCCGCCGGCATTGTTTCTAATATTCAAACTGTCAGGTATTGATTTAGAAAGTATTTCTTCAATAGATAAATCTTCAAAATCAGTCCCTTTAATTGCTTTGTTCAAGCTATTAGTATAATTTAAATAGTGTTTTGAATAATGCAACTGCATCGTTCCGGCTTCAATTTCTGGAGAAACAGCATCATAAGAAAAAGGTAATTTTACAAGTTCAAAAGAACCCTCGTTAGCTTCAACATCACTTGGAGAGCCAATTGTAAATTTTTCTTCAGCTGTAGGTAAGGGAACTTCTACAACCTCTGTTAGTTTTTTATTATTACAAGAAATTACTAGGGTAAGTAATGAAAAACACAGTAAGTAAAATTTTGCCTTTTTCATGATATTATTTATTATGTAATGATAATATATTTTGAATATATAATTCTTTCGCTTCTTCAACTGACAAATGACTTATTTGCATCCATGCATTGGTTTTAAAAGCATTTCTTAAATCTAAATTTGAATTTGGTATTCCATTTGTAGTTCCAAATGTAGCTTGCTTATAATAAGCGTATAATCGTAATTGCATATCTTGAGGCAATGAATCCTGCGACATTTTTGAAGCTATTTCAACAGCTTCAGCAAATCTGGTTTCTAAGTCTCTCTCGTCCATTTATTACTTTATTGCAATTATTGTTTTACCACCAACTGCTTTTTCATTGAGTTTTACATTAATTTCAGATCCTAGCGGTAAGAATAAATCTACTCTTGATCCAAATTTGATAAATCCTGCATCGGTACCTTGAACTACTTGAGTTCCTACTTCTGCATAATTTACAATTCTTTTGGCTAGTGCTCCAGCAATTTGACGGTAAAGAATTTCTCCAAATACCTTATTTTCAACAACTATTGTTGTTCTTTCGTTCTCTTCACTTGCCTTTGGATGCCAAGCCACTAGAAATTTACCTGGGTGATACTTACTAAATTTAACCAGTCCATTTACAGGGTAACGTGTCACGTGAACATTAATTGGCGACATGAAAATAGATACTTGCATGCGCTTATCTTTAAAATACTCACCTTCATATACCTCTTCAATTACGACTACTTTTCCATCAACAGGAGCAATAATATGGTTGTCATTGATCTCCACTTTTCTGACCGGATTTCTGAAAAATTGTAAAATAATTATCAATAATAGTAAGATTACTATTTCAATAGTTTTTTGCAACCATAAAGTACTAACAAATGTGTCTGTTAATAATAAAAGTGCTACCGTTAATGTAGTTGAAACTAATATAATTTTTCCGCCTTCTTTATGAAACATAATATAAAATTTTATAAAATAAAAATATGAATGGTGCCACAAATATAACACTATCTAAACGATCTAAAACACCACCGTGACCTGGCATTATTTTCCCGCTGTCTTTAACTCCTGCGACCCGTTTGAATTTAGATTCAATTAAATCGCCAACAGTTCCAATAACACCAACAATTGCGGCTATAATCATCCAAATTAATATAGATTTATCACTAAATTGAACTGACGGTTTTATTATATAGCTCGATATTAAATATCCTGCAAATATCGCAAAAATCAATCCTCCAAAAAAACCTTCGATCGTTTTTTTTGGTGATATTTTTTCAAATAATTTATGTTTGCCTATTGATTTGCCCACTATATAAGCAAAGGTATCATTAGTCCAGATTAATATAAATAGCCCTATGACTATTTTAGGATTATAAGCATTGATACCAAATGATATTTTTGTGATAAACACAAAAGGTAAAGTAATGTAACCTAAAAGGTATAAATATTTTGACAGATTGCTAATTTCTTGATTTTTATTATCAAATAAAAAAAAGATACATTTTATCGAAATTAATAGGGTAGTAGCAAGTAAGATATTATCTAGCGTTGGGACATCCACGATTTTACTTCGATCATAATTACTAAAAAATGTAATTAAAAGGTATAAAGAAGCACCAATAATAACAGGAATTAGTTTGTTAACTTTGATTAAATTACAAAATTCAAATAGGGAGATGATTAAGAATATTCCAAATAAAATTAAAAAACTTTCAGTTGAATATAGAATAGAAGCAAGTAGTAAAATAACATAAACAGCTCCAGAAATAGCTCTTTTTAGAGTTTCACCCATTTTATAAATCCTCTAAAAGCAATAAGTAAAGATTCTTTGCTGAACTTCCATAATGTAAAAAGTCATCTTCTTTAACTTTTTCAAAATATTTAATGGTGGTGATATTAGTTGGATAGTTCTTAAGGTATTTATTTTTTATCATTCGAAGTCCATCGCTAGTGCTTTCAACAATTTGGCTTGTTGTAGCGTAGATAATGATATTTGTAGGCAATTCGTTTGGTTTGTTTTGCTTTATTTGGCTTGAGGAGAACAAGATAGATCCTTCTTCTGCAATTAAATTCTCACAGGTTGCAAAAAGAAATTTAGGATTGCTTGGTTGGTCGTAACTAAGTTTATTTTCGTCTAGTAGGCTATATAAACCAGAATCAAAGCATAAAACTTCTGACTCAAACCAGTCATTTTCTTCTAAAATATTTTCAAAATGTTCTTTGATTTCAGATAAATTCTCGCAATACAAAAATTTTCCTCCATTTTTTTTGAAGTTAAATGTGAATCTTTCATCTACAGGTAAGGATGGATCTGAAGCTGAGCGGTTGAATTCACTGAAGTTTTCCTCTTCCGAGGATTCTTCACCAGAACCAAAAAATTTTCTAAAAAGACTCATACTAATTTTTAAAATATTTAGCTTATTTTAACAAAACATTCAAAGATAAAAAAAATCTTAATTCAAATATGATTTTTGAATTAAGATTTTTAATTTTTTATAAATTATATAAATTATTGAGCAGTTTCTTCCAAATTAATTGGATCAAATGGTCTTTTCCCAAATATTGCTTCTAAATCATCTTTGAAAATTACTTCTTTTTCAATTAAAATGTCTGCTAGCATATTCAATTTATCTTTATTTTCAGACAAAATAGTTATAGCTCTTTGGTACTGACTTTCAATTAAAGTTGAAATTTCTTTATCAATTACCATTGCAGTATCTTCAGAATAAGGTTTTGAAAAACTATACTCACTTTGACCTGTAGAATCATAATAAGTAATATTTCCTAGTTTGTCATTTAATCCATAAACAGTTACCATTGCTCTAGCTTGCTTAGTCACTTTCTCTAAATCGCTTAAAGCACCTGTAGAAATTCGGTCGAAAACTACTTTTTCAGCTGCTCGTCCGCCCATTGTAGCACACATTTCATCTAACATTTGTTCGGTACGAACAATTAAACGCTCTTCTGGTAAATACCATGCCGCACCTAAACTTTGACCTCTTGGTACAATGGTTACTTTTATTAGTGGCGCTGCATGTTCTAGCATCCAACTCACCGTTGCATGCCCTGCTTCGTGAACAGCAATTGCTCTTTTCTCATCAGGAGTTACTATTTTATTTTTCTTTTCTAAACCACCAACGATTCTATCTACAGCATCGAGAAAATCTTGTTTATCTACAGCTGTTTTATTATTTCTTGCAGCTATTAAAGCGGCTTCATTACATACATTAGCGATATCAGCACCAGAAAACCCGGGAGTTTGTTTAGCTAAAAAGTCAGTATCTAAACCTTCTACTTTTTTCAATGGCGCTAGGTGGACTTCAAATATTTCTTTTCGTTCTCGAATGTCCGGTAAATCAACAAATATCTGTCTGTCAAATCGTCCCGCTCTCATTAAAGCTTTATCCAAAACGTCAGCTCTATTGGTTGCCGCCAATACAATCACATTTGAATTGGTACCAAATCCGTCCATTTCTGTAAGTAGCTGATTTAGGGTATTTTCACGTTCGTCATTTCCACCTGACATGTTGTTTTTTCCACGAGCTCTACCAACTGCGTCTATTTCATCTATGAAAATAATTGCTGGTGATTTTTCTTTAGCTTGTTTGAATAAATCTCTAACTCTAGAAGCTCCAACACCTACAAACATTTCAACAAAATCGGATCCTGACAAAGAGAAAAATGGAACTTGTGCCTCACCTGCAACGGCTTTAGCCAATAATGTTTTTCCTGTTCCTGGAGGACCTACTAACAATGCTCCTTTTGGGATTTTTCCTCCCAAATTGGTATATTTTTCAGGGTTCTTTAGAAATTCTACTATTTCTTGAATTTCTTCTTTTGCCCCTTCAAGTCCGGCAACATCTTTAAATGTAGTTTTTATATCTGTTTTTTCATCAAATAACTTGGCTTTTGATTTTCCGATATTAAATATCTGACCGCCACCGCCGCCACCAGCTCCGCCATTCATTCTTCTCATAATGAAAATCCATAATCCTAAAATAAGTAAAAAAGGCAATATCATTTGTAATAAATCACCCCAATTGCTTTTAGGTAAAAAACTATATTCTCTTAATTTGTTTGCTTTTACAGCCGCCTCCAACTTATTTTGAAAGATTTCATCATTACCAATTTCTAAAGTATAATGAGGCCCTTTATTTGGACGATTTAATAAGTCATTTGCTACTGCTTTATGAACAGGATCTTTTAAAGCTTCGGGAGAAATATAAACTTCAGCCTCCGTTTTATTATAAACGATAACTTTACTTACTTGCCCTTTTTCAAGATATTCGTTGAATTTTGAGGAAGATGTTTTTAGAGGTTCTTCAAAACTAGAACCCCCGGTAATAAAGCTAATGAATAAAAATATAAGTGCAACTACACCGTAAATTAGCCAAGGGCTAATTTTTATTTTCTTTGGATTTGGATTTTTTTCTGAAGCCATTTAATTAATTTACTTAATATTTATTTTCAATAGTAGTGATTTTAGCGTCACCCCAAAGACTTTCAATGTTATAATATTCTCTAATATTTTTTTGAAAAACGTGAACTACAATATTCACATAATCCATTAAAACCCATTCTGCATTCTCCATTCCTTCTACATGCCAAGGTTTGTCTTTTATTTCTTTTGAAACTGTTTTTTGAACTGAATTTACAATTGCGGTAACTTGAGTATTTGAATTTCCATTACAAATAACAAAATAATCGCATGCTGAATTATCAATTGCTCTTAAATCTAAAATGTCAATGTCATTTCCCTTTACTTCCTCAATCCCTTTAATAATGTTTGTTAACAAAACATCATTGCTATTATTCTTTTTAGCCATTTAATAATTTTATATTTTTTGCAAAGTTACCATTTTTTGTACTTAATTTTGAAACTTAACACAAGTTTAAATTAACATAGCCTATTTTGCTTTATGAAATTAATCAAACTCGATGCCATAGATTCAACTAATGATTTTCTTAAGCGTTTGTCAGTCGAACAAGCATTAGAGAATTATACAGTTGTAACTGCCGAAAAGCAAACCCGTGGCAAAGGTCAAATGGGTGCGAAATGGGATTCTGAAACTGGGAAAAACCTCATATTTAGCGTCTTAATTAACAATAGATTAACTACTATTTCTGAAATTTTTGATCTTAATGTAGCAGTTGCCTTAGCTGTATTGACTACATTAGAAATAAATAATATTCCTGATTTATCAATAAAATGGCCAAACGACATAATGTCAGATAATAAAAAAGTCGCTGGAATATTAATTGAAAACTCCATAAAAAATAACGGAGAAATAAGATCGATTATTGGGGTTGGGTTAAATGTTAACCAACTAAATTTCGACCAACTTCCTAAAGCGTCTTCTTTGGCAGTAATTATGAAAAAGGAGTTTGATAAAAATGTAATCTTAAATCAGTTTATCGATTGTTTAAAATTGAATTGTGATTTACTTAATAATAAATTGGCATTCCAATTATGGGATAATTACAATAAAAAATTATTTAAAAAAGGAAATCCAATGCCTTTTTCATTACCTGATGAAACTCAGTTTATGGGAATAATTCAAGGGGTAAATTCCTTAGGAAAATTAGAAGTAAAATTAGAAAATGATACTATTGAAACTTTTGGAATAAAGGAAATTCAATTACTTTACTAATGGCAATTCAATTTATAATTTAGACATATTTTCTGATAAAGTCTCAATGAATTTAGTAATTGGACCTTTTACCATCATTGCCATCATTGCATTAAATTCGCCTTCAAATACCAGTTGAATTGCCGCAGAAGCTTCTGATATTTCTTCAATATTTGCAGTCAAGGTAAACGGTAATTTATCGCTTGCAGCACCCAAAACAATTTTAGAATTTGGAGTTTTATCCTTCATTCTCAATTTTATTTCAGGCATTCCTTTCAATCCAAATATAAACGAATCGGTATCAGTAACCTCAAATTTAGCAATACTTTCTGGCATTAATTTTTCAAAATTGTTTACATCACAAAGAGCGTTAAACAAATATGTAGCATTATTTTGAACCGTAACTTTTGGACTTTCTAAATTCATTTAAATTAAAATTTATTGGATTATTTTCCCCATGTAGATGGACTTTTTCTCCATTCTTGCAAGGTGATTTCTTCTTCTTCAGTGATGTATCTTTTGGCTACAGCTAATGGTAGTAAATTCTCATAGTTGCTTAATGTAAACAAATCAACATTTGCATTTTTGAAATTATCAGTAGCAATATCAAAACCATAACTGAATATTGCAGCCATACCTTTTACATTTGCGCCCGCTTCTTTTAATGCTTCCACAGCCAGCAAACTACTATTTCCGGTACTAATTAAATCTTCCACTACAATTACGTTTTGTCCTTTTTGCAAATAACCTTCCACTTGGTTTAATCGACCATGTTTTTTAGGCTCCGGACGAACATATACAAATGGTAATCCTAAACTCTCGGCAACAAGAATTCCAATTCCAATTGCACCAGTGGCTACACCGGCAATTACATCTGGTTTCCCAAATTGTTTTTCAATGTTTTTAGAAAATTCATCACGGATGTAATTTCTAACTGCTGGAAATGAGAGAGTTATTCTATTATCACAATATATAGGGGAGTTCCATCCTGAAGCCCATGTAAAAGGATTTCGTGGATTCAATTTAATTGCATTAATTTGTAAAAGCAATTCGGCTGTTTTTTCGGCTGTGTCTTTATTAAAAATCATAGTACAAATGTATAAAGTTTTTGTCAACGATAA